>JANNJB010000595.1:0-4874 GCA_031405615.1 Vicinamibacteria bacterium
GGGGATGCTATTTGGTAAGAGACTCGTGGTCGTGCTTCCGGCCTACAACGCGGCGAAGACGCTGACCCGGACGATCAACGAGGTCCCCACGGGCATTGTGGATGAGTTCGTGCTGGTGGACGATGCGAGTTCCGACGAAACCGCCGAGGTCGCGCGGGCCCTCGGCGTCACCTGCGTCCGTCATCCCGAGAACCGCGGTTACGGTGGGAACCAGAAGACCTGCTACAAGCTGGCGCTCGAAAAGGACGCCGACGTGGTGGTCATGCTTCATCCCGACTATCAGTACTCGCCGCGGCTCGTGCCCGCCCTCGCGTGGCTCGTGGCCTCGGATGAATACGACATCGCTCTGGGTTCGCGCATCCTGGGCGGAGGCGCCATCCGGGGAGGCATGCCGGTGTACAAGTACATCGCGAATCGCTTCCTCACTTTTGCGCAGAACGTGGCCACGGGAGCGAAGCTTTCGGAGTACCACACGGGCTTTCGGGCTTTCTCCCGTCGCGCCCTGCAGACGATCCCCTGGGAAGAAAACTCGAACGACTTCGTGTTCGACAACCAGATCCTCAACCAGGCGCTCGGCGCGGGGCTGCGCATCGGTGAGATCTCGTGCCCGGCCAAGTACTTCGAGGAGGCCTCTTCGATCAATTTCCGGAGAAGCGTCACCTACGGTTTCGGCGTGGTCGGAGGGGCGCTCGCCTACCGGCTGAAGAAGAAGCCAAAGGGCCGTCTCCCCGCATGAGCCCTCGCCCTCGTCTTCGCCTGGGCCTGCTCCTCGGCGTCCTGACCACGTTCGCCTGCCTGCTCATCCTCGAGGCGGGAATCCGCATCGACGACTGGAGGGTATCTGGGCGACCTCCGGCAGCACCTCAGGAACTGGCGTTGCTCCAGGAGAACCCCGCGGGGACCGGTTCGTATCGGTTGCGCCCGAATCTCGACCTCGAGACACGCGTGGTGAACACGAACATCAGGATCCGGACGAACTCTCAGGGGATGCACTGGCGCGAGACGCCGCTCGAAGGCGACCCCGCCAAACCGCGGGTGGCCTTTTTCGGCGACTCGTTCACATTCGGGTCATGGGCGACGGACTGGGCGCACACTTTCGTGGGCGTCTTCGAGTCGCGTCTTTCCGGGAAGGTCGAGGCGCTCAACTTCGGGGTCGGGGGATACGGCCTCGTCGATGAAGAACTTCTCCTGCGTGAGCTGGCTGTGAAGTTCGGTCCGTCGTACGTCGTGGTCGTGAGCTACATGGGCAACGACTTCCGGGACACGTGGCTCGGACTCGATCGCGAGACCATTGTGAACGGCACCGCGGTGCTCAATCCCGCGACCCTGGAGGCGCGGGTGCCCGCGGAGTTCCTGGCCCCGGACGACCGGATTCCCCTTCCGTGCCCGGCTCCGCTCTGGCGTCGTCTGGCGAATTCTTCCGCGGCCTTCCGCCGACTGGCTCCGCTCGTCGACCTCGAAGATCTGTGCGTGATCTTCCGGCCGAATCGGAGCTTTCTTCAGCCAGCCTTCTGGTCGAGTGTGCCGGCTCCAAAGGTCGCCCTGGAGGCCAGGGACGCGGTGTTCGCGTCCCTGTCGAGAATGGAGGAGTTCACCTCCGCGCGCGGGATGCGGCTGGCGGTGGTGGCCCTGCCCACATCGGCTCAGGTTTATGCGCTCGAACCGTCGAAACCCAACTTCGATACCGCGCTGCCCCAGGCCTGGCTTCAGGAGTTCTGCCGGGACCGGAGGATCCCCTATCTCGATCTGCTTCCCCTGCTCCGAAAGCAGGCCGCTTCATCGAATCGGCGGCTCTACTTGAAGCGCGACATTCACTTCAACGACTTCGGCCACGCGAAGGTGGGGGAACTGATCGCGGAGTGGTTCGACACCCGGGTGAAACGGTAGACCGCAAACCGGGCTCACGAGCCGGAGGCGGCGTGGGCGTTCACTTCGGGAATGCCGAGCGGGCGAAAGCGGTGCCCGCCGCCCCGGGTCCTTATCTCGAACCCTGAAACTACACCCTCGGAGAATCTCCACACCATGGCGGGATTCGTCGAGCCCCGTTTCATTTCCGAGAGCATCGCCCGTACGTCAAGCTCGGCTTCGATCACTTCCCACGCCCCGTCGCGGAGAACTCGGATGGCGGGCTCTCGCGGGAAGTATTCCGGGGTCCGCCCCAGACCGATCGAGACCGCGCCGATCCTCGTGGGTTGAGGAAACATGATCTTGAGGGACTGGCCGGCGCCTTGCGCTTCGCGGCCCAGCAACAGCGTCCGCGGATCGCCATCGAGAGTTCGTTCACAATCGGGCTCGGTGCTGCGGCATGTCCAGCCCGTCCGTGAGATCGGGGGCGACGGCGGCGGCAGGATCGTTGGAGTCGCGCCGGGTTGGATCGCGAAAACGCTCTCCTCCCCGAGCCGTGCCCACAGTCCCTCGAGGCGAGGCGCGTCTTCAAAGGACTTCAACAGGTGAAGGCGCTCGGGGTGAGCGGCCGCGTAGTCGAGCAGTTGTCTCACGGCGTCATCGACTTCGACGATCCCTCTCGGCCGGGGATGCACGATGATCGTGCGAACGCCCATTTCTTCAAGGATGGTCATGAGGCGCTCATCCGGCCAGCGAAGTGCGGCCTCCATCACGAACTCATGCCAGGCGGGACGGAAGCTCGAAAAGCCATTCGCCATGGGAAGTCCATGGATCGCCGCGGTGTGCAGCCAGGTCGCCTCTTCCCGCCGCAGACGCTGAAGCGAGGGAGGGAACTCCAGGATCGGGCCGAGAGACGCCTTCGACTCTTCGATCCAGCGGTAGACCTGAGGCAACTGGTTTCGCGTCGGCGTCACCCAGGTATCGAGCGGCGCCGACCAGTGTTCAACGAAACACCCGGCGGCGATCACTGACGCGACGACCCACTGCCCGCGCGCGAACCGGCGCAGGATCAGAAACGCACCCGCCGCGGCCACCATCGCGAGAGCCAGCCGCGAGAACATCAGGAAACGCGAGGGGACTCTCGCCTGCCCAAGGCCCGGCACGGCGGAGAAGAGAGAAAGCGGCCCGGGTATCTCTCCCCATCGGGTCTCGATCACCGTGCCGAAGGCGAAGACGAAGGCGGTCACGCCGATGAAGACGACAGGCTTGAGCCCCGGCTGATTCGAGGATCCATCGCCCTTCCCCCGCAGAGTCATGAACACGAACAGCAGGGCGAGGCCGATGGGAAGGACGCCCGGAAAGTAGAGCGCGTCGTAGGCCATGCGGGCCCGGCCGAGTGCCTCGCCGTAGATCAGATTGGTCGGGAGCACCTCGGTGAAGAAGGAGAGCGTGATCTGCTGAGCCTGAGGCCGGCTCGCGAGGACCGGATCCAGGTGAAGGCGCTGCGCGATGTTGACGGGCACAACGAGCACCACCGCCAGGATCGCGCCGGCGACGGCGCGGGGAAGCCGATCACGGGCGGCCGCGATTCCGCCCGCGAGACCGATCCACAAGGGGAGGGAGAGGATCAGGAGAATGGCGAGGAAGATCTCGAAGTAGGTGCACGTCAGGGCCTGCAGGGCGAAGGCTCCGCCCATGAGGACCGCATCCTTCCACCGGCCGTGGCGGCAGAAGCGGATGACGTAGAGAAGGCAGAAGGGCGTGGCGTAGTTCGCCACGATCTGGATGCGGGCCGCGGAGTCGTAGTTGGCGGTCGTGAAGGCGAAGACCACGGCCCCAATCAGCGCGGCGGGCGCGCTGAGCGTGATCTCAAGGGCCAGCAGAAAGGCTCCGAGCGCGCACAAGGCGAGGACGAGAATGTAGGTCAGGTTGTAGAGCGTGACGTGGTCGAGATCGAGCGCGCAAAGCGGCGCCACCTGGATCGCGAGCCCGAGGAGAGGCTCGGTGTAGAGGAGCGAAGCCTCATCCGGGTAGAACATGTTTCCCCGGAACGCGTCCAGGGGCCGCGCGAGTCCGCCGCACATCTGTTTGAGGGTCCAGGCGAAGACCAAGCCGTCGGCGTTGTTGGGGAGGCGTGTCTCGAGGTCGACGCTCAGGGGCTTTGTGGCGAGGAACGCGGCCGCGAGAAAGACGACGAACAGGACGCCGGCCACGGCGCGATGGGGTCCGTTCGGCCTGGCTTCGCTGCGCACGATCCGCGTGATGATAGGCGAATGTCCAGGGTTGCTACAGTCCGCAGCGTGACCTCCTCCCGCGTGTGGCCCGGCCTGGCGACGATCCTGCTTTTCCTCGGTGGCCTCGTCTTCGCTCAGGGGCCACCGCCGCTCGACGACTTCGTGGCTCTCGCCTCGAAGGACGAGAAAGTCTCGGATGCCGCGGCCGCCCGCCTGGCGCCGGTCTGGAAGGACTCCTACGCCGCGATGGTGATCGACCTCGCGCGTTTCTTCCGGCCGGCTCGACCCAACTCGCCTGCGGGGACCGCCGACGACAGTCTTGGAGAGGACGATGCGCAGACCGGCGCCGCACCCCGAAGCGGCCGCGAAGCGCCCTTTGTTGCCGCCGCGCGCTCTCCGGAGTCGCTCGTCCGCGGACGCCTCATGCGTTTTCTCGCCAAGCGAACGACGAAGAGCTTCGGCGACGATCTGAAGAAGTGGCGCAAGTGGTCGTGGACGATTCCCTACGAACCTCACCCGGAGTATTCGATGTTCAAGGGGCGTCTTTATGCGAACGTGGACCCGCGCATGGCGTCGTTCTTCGAGTCCGCGGTTCCTCCGCGGATCCGGCTGGATGAGATCGACTGGGGCGGCGTCTTTGTGAACGGCATTCCTCCCCTCGATCAGCCGAAGACGCTGCCCGCCGCCGAGGCGAAGTTCATGGCGGATCGGAACGTGGTCTTCGGCGTGGTCATCGATGGAGAGGCGCCGCGGCGTCGTTTGCGATTGCCAGGCCGCGCCTGCGGCCCACCGGCA
>JANNJB010000596.1:0-2590 GCA_031405615.1 Vicinamibacteria bacterium
AATCTCCTTCGCGAGGTCGTCCATGCGAGCGAGCAGGATCTGGGAGGCCTTCTCGAGGACCGCCGCCCGCTCGACGCCTTTAAGGAGGCGCCAGTCGCCGCGATCGAAACTGCGGCGCGCCACCGCGAGCGCGTGATTGCACTCCGCATCAGAGGCTTCGCGGAGCGTCACCAGCGTTTCCCCGGTCGCGGGATACCGGACGTCGAAGGCTTCACCGCTGCCGGAGGTGAACTTTCCCGCCACCGCGTGCGCCTCCGCGGAGAAGGGCGAGCCGCCGCGTTCGGCGAGGCTGCGCACTTTCACCTTCGGGGGTCCCTCGGGGCTCGACACATTGTCTTAACTCTAGTACAACTTTCACGAGCCCTCCGACTTCCTATACTGAGGGCCTTTCACCCCACCGAGGCTCCGAAACACTTTGAAGATCCCTGCATTCCCGGCCGTCCTCCTTTTCGCGGCCGCCACCGCGCTGGCCCAACCACCCGAACGCATCGTTCATAACGCGCGTGTGTTCACCGCTGACGCCACGCGGCCCTGGGCCGAAGCCTTCGCGGTCCGAGCTGGGCGCATCGTGGCCGTGGGCTCTTCGCCCGAGGTCCTGGCTCTCGCCGGGCCTTTGACCGAACGGCTCGACCTCGGGGGCGCTTTTGTCTCTCCAGGTTTTGGCGACTCTCATATTCATTTCATGAGCGGCAGCCTCACCCTGAACGCCGCGTTGCTCGACGGCCTCACCGATGTCCCGCAGATCCAGTCACGCATCTCCGCCTGGGCGAAGGCAAACCTCGGGGCGGCCTGGGTCACGGGTCGCGGCTGGAACTACTCGGCATTCCCCGGCAATCTTCCTCATCGACGGTGGCTCGACGAGGTTGTCGCGGATCGGCCCGCTTTCATGGAGGGCTACGACGGGCACACCGGTTGGGCCAACACCAGAGCCCTGGAGCTTGCGGGCATCACACGCGAAACGAAGGACCCGGAAAACGGCGTGATCGTGCGCGATGCTTCGGGCGAAGCGACCGGGGCGCTCAAGGAAGCGGCGCAGAGGCTCGTCCGCCGTTTGATTCCCAAGCCGGGCGACGATGAGAAGTACCGCGCCCTCAAGGCGGGACTCGATCTCGCTGCCTCGTACGGCCTCACCTTCGCGCACAATGCGGGCTTCGATCTCGCGGATCTGCCGATCTACGAACGCGTAATGAAGGAGGGTGGCCTCAAGATCCGCTTCTACAACGCCCTTCCCTTCCGCGCGGATCCGGACGCCGCGACACTCGCTCAGTACAAGGAGCTGCGCGCGAAGTTCGCGGGTCCCCTGTTCCGCTTCGGCGCGGTCAAAGCGCTTGCTGACGGAGTCGTGGAATCGAAGACCGCGTGGATGCTCGAGCCTTTCGCCGACGGCGGCGGGACGGGAATCCCCAACTACTCCCCTCAAGAGCTGACGCGCGGCGTGGCCGCCTTCGATCGCGAGGGCTTCCAGCTCTTCATCCACGCGATCGGGGACCGCGCGATCCGAATCACGCTCGACGCCTTCGAGAACGCCGTGCGCGTCAACAAGACCTCGGGAAGGCGTCATCGGGTGGAGCACATCGAGGTTCCCCAGCAGGCGGAGATCGCCCGGTTCAAAACGCTCGGCGTCATCGCCTCCACCCAGGCGCTGTTCGCCAACCCCGATGGAAACACGCTGGGCGCCTATGTGGGGGCGCTCGGCCCTCAAAGGGCCACCCGCGCCATGGCTTTCAAGGCGCTCGACGATTCGGGCGCGGTTCAGGCCTTCGGCAGCGACTGGCCGGTGTTCTCCCTCGAGGTCTTGAAGGGCATCTACTGCGCGGTCGCCCGTGAGACGCCCGCAGGCACGCCCCCCGGAGGATGGCAGCCGCAATCGCGCATCAGCGCCGAGGCCGCACTGCGCCACTTCACCGCAGACGGCGCCTACGCCGGGTTCGCCGAGAACGACTTCGGCCGGATCGCCCCCGGCCTCTTCGCGGATTTCGTGGTCCTCTCGCGCGACATCACCAAAGGCGATCCGAAGGAGATTCTCAAGACCCGCGTGCTCCTCACCGTCATGAACGGCCGGGAAACGTACCGCGCGAAGGACTTCACGCCGGGCCCAGCGACTGGCGCAAAGGAGTAGCGACCCCATGGCTGAGTTCACCGGCAAGGTCATCGTTCTCACGGGCGCGTCGCAGGGTATCGGCAAGGCCGTCGCTCTCGCGCTGTCTCCACAGGCTCCCGTCCTGGTTCTCGCCGCGCGCGACGAGACGGCGCTGCGAACCGTCGAGTCTGCGTGCCAGGCTCTTGGAGCGAAGACGTTCGTATTCCGGACCGACGTCACCGACGAGGTCCAGTGCCGCGATCTGATCCGGCGCACCGTCTTTGCCGCGGGCGGCATCGATGTCCTGATCCACAACGCGGGCGGCGGCATGAACGCACGGTTCGACGAGATGACGGACATCACCGTTTTCGAGAAGCTGATGCGGCTCAACTACCTCGGGCCGATGTATCTCACCCATGAGGCCCTTCCCCACCTCAAGAAGTCGCGAGGACGGATTGTCGTGGTCTCCTCGGTGGCCGGGCTGACCGGGGTACCGCTGCGGACCGCCTA
>JANNJB010000597.1:0-7563 GCA_031405615.1 Vicinamibacteria bacterium
ACCGCGAGGGCTGCGAGCAGAGCGAAAGCGCTGTCCTTCTTCGCATCCTTCGCTTCCCCAGCGGACATCAGCGGCGACTCGAACCCTCCAAACGCGAAGACCAGCAGCAGGATCGCCTGCGTCCACTGCGGCTCGGCCACGGTCTGGGTGGCGAGCACCTCGGCGGAAACATTGGGCAGGCCCCAGATAACGAGCAGACCAAGAGGCAGGAGCTTGGCGACCGTGAAGATGTCGATCGCCCAGGATGCCTGCTTCACTCCAAGGAGGTTGATGGTGGTGATGACGAAGAGAACGCCGATGATGACCGCGGACCGGCCCGCGCCGCCCGAGGCCGCGGGCAGAATCTGCGACAGGTAACTTGCGAAGATGTTCAGGTTCGCGGCCGCGGAAAGAAGCCGGGTCCACAAAGTCAGCCAGCCGGCCTGAAACCCGACGTGACGGCCGAAGGCTTCCCGCGAGTACAGATAGGCCCCCCCGCTGTCCTCGAACCGGCTCGCGACCTCGGCAAAGCACAAAACGATGGTTAACACCGCCAGTGCGGCGATGAGGTGGGCGAGCGGACTGCGGACCCCGGTGAGTGCGGCGATCTGCGCGGGCATGCCGAAGATCGCGCTGCCGATGACCCCATTCACGATGGCGAGGGTCAGATCCGCGCGTGAAATGGCGCGAACGGGGCGAGGGGCGCTCATTCCGGCCATGATAGCCAATGCCCGCGACCGAATCGCGGAACGACACGTCTAAACTGCGACGCATCCACATCTTTCGGGGAGAACCGCCATGCGACCGCACCTGATTCCGGCCTTTGCCGCGCTCCTGTTCCTTTCGCCGGTCCCGGCCCCGGGACAGGATGAGCTTTCGTCGGTGGCGACCCTTCATTTGGCGGACGGCACGTCGGTCGCTCTCGTCGAATGGAAACTGACGTACGAGTTCGCGGCCTGGAAGCAGAAGGAGCCGGTGAGTTCCGCAAAGTCCCAGACCCGGCACAACGCGATGCTCCTGCTCGGCAAGAAGAGCTACTCCGTGAAAGGCGACTCCATGACGCTCACCCACGTCGCGGCGGACGACACGTTCCGGGTTTCTTCGATGACCCTCAAGAAGGGGGGCTCCCTCAAGGTCGAAGCGCCGGCGCGCGAGGCGCTCGCCCCCGATCTCGAGAAGAACATGATCTATCAGCCGCGAAGCCTCGACATCGCGGGGAAGACGCTTTCCGGGATCGAACGCTCCTTCTGCGTCGCGTCCTTCTCCGCGCTCGTCGACTGCGGAAGCACCACGACCACGCGCGTGGTGAAGATCGATTTCAACTGAGTCCTTGCGAAAGCGACCGTGGCCCCCTGCCCCTCCTGTCAGCATCCGATCACCATCGCGGAATTCGACGTCGACCGCGGGGAGATTTTCGCGTGTCCCTCGTGCGGCGCGGAGCTCGAGGTCAAAGGCTTCGACCCGCTTCGGCTCGCCGCGGCGGCGGCGGAAGAAGATGCCTGAGGTCACTGGAGTTTCGACCCGTAGGGTTATGATCCCGATCACGCCTGCCCCTGGCAGTCGTTCTCCAAAGGAGGCATTATGTTCGGACTCGGCGTTCAAGAACTCCTTATCATTCTCGTCATTCTCGTTTTCATTTTCGGCACGAGCCGCATCGCCGATCTCGGCAAGGGCATGGGCGAAGGCATCCGCAATTTCAAGAAGGCGATGAAGGACGATTCCGCTCCCTCGGCGCCGGGTTCCAGCGAGGAGAAAAAGTAATGCGCGTGAATCAAAAACTGGCGGTTCTGGCGGTTCTGGCGATGGTCGGCACAGCCTGCAAGAAGGATGCGCCCTACGTCCCAGTGCCCGCTCCCCGGGCAACGCCGACGCCGATGGTGGTTCCCGCGAATCCGACCCCCGCTCCCGCGCCGAACGACATGACCCCGCTCCCCCCGATGAGCGAATACAACACGCTTCTCGGGACCCCCATCGACGAACTGGATCGCATGGGCCTGCTCGGTGACGTCTACTTCGACTACGACCAGGCCGATCTCCGCGAGGCCGATCGCAGCGCGCTGGTGCGGAACGGCGAACGGATGAAGGAGCTCGACTTCCTCGTGGTGACGATCGAAGGCCATGCCGACGAACGCGGCACCATCGAATACAACCTTGCTCTTTCCGATCGTCGCGCCCGCGTCGCCTACGACTACCTCGTCTCGATCGGCATCGCGCCCTCGCGGATCAAGGCCGTGGCCTACGGCAAGGAAATCCCCGTCTGCACGGACTCCAACGAAGACTGCTGGCAGCGCAACCGCCGCGCCCACTTCGCGATCACCGGCAAGCTCGCCCGGTAGCCTGAAGCCCGCCTTGAGAGACCGGGACGAAACCAGAAGGAGCCCCGCCCTGTGAGTGAACCGGCTCTCAAGGAGATAACGGGGCGAATCGGCAAGTACGACATCGTCAAGCCCCTCGGCAAGGGCGCCATGGGCATTGTGTACCTCGCCAAGGACTCGATGCTCGACCGCGAGGTCGCCCTCAAGGTCATGGTGTCGAACATCGCCGACGACCCCGACCTGAAGATGCGGTTCGAGCGCGAGGCGAAGGCGGTCGCCAAACTCTCGCATCCCAACGTGGTCAACGTCTTCGACCTCGGCTATCACAGCGACGGTTCGCCGTACATGGCGATGGAGCTGCTCCGCGGCGAGGACCTCCAGAAGACGCTACGCATGGGGCCGATGCCGCTCGAACGCAAGGTCTCGATCATCGTCCAGGTGCTCGTCGGTCTCGCCCATGCCCACCAGGCGGGGATCGTCCACCGCGACATCAAGCCCGCGAATATCTTCATCGGCAACGACGGCTCGGTGAAGATCATGGACTTCGGCGTGGCCCGCCTCACCACCGCCTCGGTTACGGGCACGGGAGCCATCGTCGGCACCGCGGACTACATGTCGCCCGAGCAGGTGAAGGGTGCGCGCGTCGACGGCCGGTCCGACCTTTTCAGCGTCGGCTGCATGTTCTACGAGATGCTCACGGGGAAGCGGCCCTTCCACGCCGAGAATCTCATGGCGATCTTCTTCAAGATCACCCACGACGATCCCAACTGGAACACCATCCCGAACGGGCCCGAGTTCGACGCGCTCACCCCCATTCTCGCGAAGGCCCTCGCGAAGGACCTTCCCCAGCGCTACGAGAACGCCACGCAGTTTGCCCTCGCCCTGCGCGACTACCTCGCCACCTACGGGACGTCGGCGTCCGCGGCGAATCACGCCCTCGACGACCTTGTCGACCTCAATGCCCCCACGGGCACGCCGGCGCCGCTCGAGGATCTGCTCGACGACACTTCCTCGAGCGACGGCACGCTGGATCTCTCCCGCGGTCAGGCGCCAACCCGGGTCGGCGCGGCCGCCACCATCACAGGAGGACGCGCGGGCTCCAGCCCGACGCTGTCGGGCGCCACGAGAGTGGGAGCCACCCGGGTCGGCGCGACCCGCGTTCAGACCGCGGCCCCGCCGCCAAGGATCGAGCCCAAAGTCGTGGTGGAGGCGCCCAAATCCAACACCGGCGTCATCGCCGCGGGCTTCATTTTCATAGCCGCGACCCTCGGCGGCGGCCTCTACTTCATCGCCAACAAGCTCGAGCGCAACAAGGCGGAAGAGGTGGCGCAGGCCACCCCGACGCCCATCGAGGCTCCCACCGTCGCCACGCCGGTCCCGACGCCGGTGGTCGTGGCGACCGCGGCGCCCGCGCCGAAGTTCGAGCCCGCCGCCGGAAAGGCCGCGAGCATCGTTCAAGCCGCGAGCGACGCTTTCAGCCGGAGTGACTACGACCGCGCGATCCAGAAGTCTCAGGAGGCGCTGCGCGAGGATCCAGCCAGTTCCGCCGCGCAGAAAATCCTCGATCAAGCCAGAAACGGCAAAGACGCGCGAGGCCGTCTCGGCGCCGCCCGAAGCGCCCTCGCCGCGAAAGACTTCCCGCGCGCCCGTCAGATCGCCCAGGAGGCAAGCGCCAAGGCGTCGTGGGACTCGGAAGTCACGGATGTCCTCAACGACATCTCCAAGGCCGAGGCCGCGGAACAAGCGCTGGCAGTGAGCAACGCCCAGGCGAAGGCTCTCCAGGAAAAGCAGGCTCGCGAAACCCAGATCAACGGTCTTCTGTCCCAGGCCACCTCGGCTCTTAGGTCGGACAAGTTCGACGAGGCTCTCTCTCTTTACGACGAAGTCCTCAAACTCGATCCCGGCAATGGTCCGGCGCAAAGCGGGCAGATCGGGGCCATGACCGCGAAACGTAGCGCGACGGCCGCCAACCCAGCACCGCCCCCTCCCGTAGCTCCGTCGGGCAAGGGCTTCACCAGCGACCGCACGACCAAGAAAGCTGGGGGGCCCCAAGGCCTGAGCGGTGCGGGCTTTGGCGACGCCGCGGGAGTCAAGTCGGCCACCCAGGCCGCCGACATGCCCGGGAGCGTGAGCTTCGAACTCCAGCCGAAGAATCCGCGGCCCGGTGACAACTACAAGGTTGTGGTGAAATTCACGAACGAGGGAAGCGCTCCCATTGCGCTCGTCGCCCTGACCGTCCGCCTGAATATCAACGGCAAGGGCGTGGGCGCAGCGCAGCCCCTGGCGGTTTCGAGTGTCGCACCCGGCGACACCGCGATCGTCTACTCCGCGGGCGAAGTGTGGAGCGACTCCATCACCGAGTGGGCCTACACGGCGACCCTCACCGGGTCCAAGGGCGAAACGTACCGGAACACCATCAGCTGGAAGTAGTCCCGTGCCCGAGACGCCCCCCGCTCCAGGGGGTTGGCGCAGCATCAACCGTTGGCAGTAGGATCCAGACATGAAACGGTCTGCTCTCCAAAATGCCGCCTTCCTTTCGGCGCTGGCGGTAGCCCCCGTCCTCGCCAACGATCCCCCGCTGGTCGAGCACCAGCCGGCGCAGTGTTCGCTCATCGCCAGGCCCATCGAGTTGTGCGCCTCGGTGCTCGATGACGGCGACATCGCGAAGGTCCGGACCTATTTCCGGCGCCCCGCCGAAAAGGAGTACCTCATCTCCGAGATGAAGTTCGAAGGCGCGCGTTTTTGCACCACGCTGCCCGGCGTCAAGGCCGGCAAGCTGCGCTCGCTCGAGTACTACATCCAGGCCATCGACACCGAGTACGAAAGCAAGCGCACGAGCACCTACCAGCTGCTGATCCAGAGCGAGGAAGACTGCGCTTTTCCGGCGACCCAGAAGGACGCCAAAAAAGCCTCAGCGATTACGGTGCACGCGACCTCGAACAAGCAGGGTTCGAAGCTGCCCGACTACCTCGAGCCCGCGGGCGTAACGTACGTTCCGGTTCCCGGTTCGAAGAAATAGCCTGAGGGCAGACCCTCCTAAAGGCCGGTCCCCTTCTTGGGCGCGAGCTTCAGCATGCCGTGGATGGCGCCGAGTGCGAGGAGCATGAAGACTCCGTGGAGGTAGCTCGGCATCAGGGTCCAGAGGTCGGCGTGGGAAGCCGCGATCATCCCCACGAACATCGGCGCGGAAAGCCAGAGGTTGATGCGGGAGAAGAGCAGGGCCTTCTTCGGCACCTCGGCCGGCGCGGGCGGGTTCGAGCCGAGCAGGCCTCCGAGAATCTGCTTCTGCGCGGGCCAGATCACGAACCAGACGTTGAACCACATCACGGAACCGAGAAGCCCGCCGACGAGCATCCACAAGCCGCGGCGTGAGAAGCCACCGTCCGCGTCCCAGAGGTTGCCGCCCATGAGGTACGTGATAGCGAAGAGGAACCACCCGAGCAGGAAGGTCCACATGGCGCCCCAGCGGAACCACCAGAGAGCGCGGAGGAGCAGCGCCGGGTTCACCTTGGGCTTCAACTCCTTGTCGAGAACGCCCTGAAAAGGCACGTTCACGAAGTTGAAGAAGTAGAGATGTCCGATCCAGATCACGCCGGCGAAGATGTGGAACCAGCGAAGGACAAGCTGGATGAAAGCGGACATTTCGGGGCTGGGCATCGGGGGTTCTCCAGAAAAGGGTTCGAAGTGGGATCATAGAGGGGGAAAGGCTCGACCGAACAGGCGCCGTCGGAGCCGGAACAACAAACTTCATGCCCCCTGCAAAAAACCCGGACCGCAAGGCCGAATTCAAGTCGCCTTCCGGCCTCCCCCGGCCCGCCACCGCTCCACCACCTTCCCGCGATCTTTTGCCGCCCGGGGACTATCCATTCACGCGCGGCGTCCACCCGGGAGGTTATCGCTCCAGGTTCTGGACCATGCGCCAGTACGCGGGCTTCGGCACCGCGCGGGAATCGAACGAGCGGTACCGGTATCTGCTCGCTCAGGGAACGATGGGCCTGTCGGTCGCCTTCGACCTCCCCACCCAGATCGGATACGACTCCGACGACCCCCAGGCCATGGGCGAGGTGGGCCGCGTCGGTGTCGCCATCGACTCCCTCGAGGATATGGAGACCCTCTTCGACTCCGTGCCCCTCGACAAGGTGTCGACGTCGATGACCATCAACTCGACAGCCTCGATCCTGCTGGGCCTTTACATCGCGGTGGCCCGCCGTCGCGGGATTCCCGAAGAGGCGCTTTCCGGGACCGTGCAAAACGACATCCTGAAGGAGTACGTCGCGCGCGGCACCTACATCTACCCGCCCAAACCCTCGTTGCGCCTGGTGACCGACCTCTTCGCCTACTGCCACGAGCGCGTGCCCAAGTGGAACACGATCTCGATCTCCGGATATCACATCCGCGAAGCCGGCGCGACCGCACCCCAGGAACTCGCTTTCACGTTCGCTCACGCCCTCGAGTACGTTCGGGCCGCGAAGGAGAAGGGGCTTGATCCCAACGTCTTCGGAGAGCGTTTGTCGTTCTTCTTCGCCTGTCACTCGGATTTCGTCGAAGAAGTCGCGAAGTTTCGCGCCGCGCGAAGGTTGTGGGCCACGCTGATGAAGGAGCGCTTCGGCGTCACCAATCCGAAGGCCCAGCATCTTCGATTCCACGTTCAGACCGGAGGCGTCACCCTCACCGCCCAGCAACCGGAGAACAACATCGTCCGGGTCACCGTTCAAGCCCTCGCCGCGGTGCTGGGCGGCTGCCAGAGCCTGCACACCAACTCCATGGACGAAGCGCTCGCCCTGCCCACCCAGGCCGCGGCGAAACTGGCCTTGCGCACGCAACAGGTGATCGCGCACGAGACCGGCGTCGCCGACATGGTGGATCCGCTTGGAGGTTCGTTCGCGGTGGAGGCCGCGACCGACGACATCGAAGCCGAGGCGCTGCGCCTGCTCGATGGGATCGAGTCGAAGGGCGGCGCCTTGAAGGCCATCGAGCGGGGCGAGATCCAGCGGGAGATCGAAGAGTCGGCGTACCGGTTTCAACGCGGGCTGGAAACGAAGGACACCATCATCGTGGGCGTCAATCAGTTCCAGGAGGAGAATGAGGCGCCCCGCACCGATCTCTTGCGCGTCGACCCCGACCTTGAACGCGACCAGGTGGAACGTCTGCGGGCGCTCCGGGCACCCCGGCCAAGTTTGTGCAGGGCGGCCTGAACGCCATCGTTGAAGACCCGTTTGGCGCCGGCATGTGCCTGATCCTGGTGGGTTTGTTTTTTGCCACCAAGTTG
>JANNJB010000598.1:0-3487 GCA_031405615.1 Vicinamibacteria bacterium
CATCTGATCTTGCCCGCGGTCGCGCTGGCCACGATCCCGCTCTCGATCATCGCGCGGCCCCCGAACCTATCGATGTTGCGCTCGATCAGGGGCTGGATCTCTTCCGGCATGAGCGACCGGAAGACCGGGGACCGCAAGACGGCGTCGCCACGCGCGCGGACCCAGTAATAGACGGCAATGGCCGAAGCCTGATTGGCCGCGAAACAGAGGAAGCCGATCCAGACGGGCGAGTGGCCCGTGCGCACCGCCCAGAAGGCGCCGAGAGCCGCGGCCACATCCGCGGGAACCGGGGGGAAGACGTTCTCGAGGGCCGAGAGCAGAACCAGCAGGAAGATGACGAGGAGCGGATCCTGCGCGAGGATGAAGTCGACGATCCAGTCCATGGCCTACCGGGATTCTCCAAGACGAAGAGCACGGTAGACGAGGTGAGCCGCGGAGGTATAGCTCGCTCCCGTGGCCCGCGACATGCCGATCTCGCAGGTGCGGCACGTGGAGTAGGCGGTGACTTCGCTTCCGCCCGTACCGATGAGGGCCTTCACGTCCTCGGCTTCGGCGCGGGTGGCGCCCTCCGTGATCTCGGGATGCACGAAACCCTGATTCCCCGCGAAGCCGCAGCAGTTCGCGCGCAGGGGGATTTGCGGATCCACCGAGTGCGCCGATGCGACCGCATTGAGGTCAGGGACCGCGCCCAGTTTGATCAGGGAGCAGGTGGGGTGGAGGATCGCCCGGCCGGGGAGAACACCACGCGGCGCGTCGTCGCGAGTGAGCACCTCGCGCGACCAGAACTGCACGAAATCGAAGACGCGGATCGGCGCGCCGCCCCGTTCGAGGAAGGCCAGCGCGCAGGGCGAGGCGTCGGTGACCACCGGCAACTCGCCTCCCCGCGTGAGTTTCGTGAGGGCGAGATGCGTGGCGCTCATCGCGGCGTCGGCCGCCTCCTGCTGAGACTTGCTCGAGGAAGCGAGGCCGCAGCACAAGGACTCGATGCTCTCAGGAATGGTGACCCGGTATCCCGCGGCTTCGAGGCAGCGCAGGGTCGCTTCCATCGTGGAAAGAGGCGCTTCTCCGGGCATGGGGCCGAAAATCCGGGAGACGCAGCTTGGGAAGTAGACGACTTCGCGGCCGCCCTCGCCGCGTGGTTTCGGCACGCCGGGCGCGGGGAGGGGAAGCGGGACCTTCGCGTCCAGTTTCGGAAACAGGGTGGGGGCGAGGGCGTTCAGGAGCGCGGAGCCGCCTCGAAGCAGTCCGCGCGTCGCATTGTTCGAAGCGGCGAGCGTGCCCGCGGCGGACAACGCGCGGCGCGCCACCGCGGAAGCAATGGCGAAGTTCGAAGCCGCGAAACCCGCGATACCCCGCCCGATGAAGGTGGCCTCCGCGCGGTCGAGTTCCTTCATCAGAAGGCCGGTGTCGATCTTGACCGGGCACGCGGTGATGCACATCGAATCGCGCACGCAGCTGCGGCGCGCGCTCAGGGCGTAGTCGGCGGCGAGACCGTCCGGCAGCGAGTCGCCCGCCTGGGTGATCTCCGTCATCTCGCGGAGCAGGATGATGCGCTGCCGCGGTGAGAGACCCGACGCCCGTGTGGGGCAGACGGGCTCGCAGTAGCCGCACTCGATGCAGCGGTCCGCGGTGGCGGTGATTTCGGTGAACGGTTTGAGGTTGGTGACGTGTTCGGCCTTGTCGTCGCTTAGGAGGACGCCCGGGTTGAGGATGTTGTAGGGATCGAAGAGGGTCTTGACCTCGCGGAGGATGGCGTAGGCAGCGCTGCCCCATTCCCGCTCGACGTAAGGGGCCATGTTCCGGCCCGCGCCGTGTTCGGCCTTGAGCGCGCCATCGAATTTCCCGACCACGAGGTCAGCGAGCGCGTCCATGAAGGCCGCGTAGTTCGCCACGTTCTTCTCGCCGCGGAAATCCTGGGGGGCGATGAAGTGCAGGTTGCCGTCCCGCGCGTGGCCGAAGACCACCGCGTCACGAACCCCGAAACGCGCGAAGAGCGCGTGGAGGTCGGTGATCGCCTCCGCCAGCCGTTCGCGGGGGAAGGCGACGTCCTCGTTGAGGATCGCCAGGCCCGGACCGCGGCGGGCGCCGATCATGGGGAGCAGGCCTTTGCGCATCTTCCACTTGAACGCCCGCTCTTTTGGGTCCGTGGAGAAGGACGTATTCGCGATGCCGTCGATACGGCCGAGCACCCGGGTCGCGCGCTCGATCCCGGCCGAGAGTGCCACGTCGTTCTCCTCCTGGAACTCGACGAGGAGAGCGGCCGAGTGCGGACCGATCTCGACCGGATGTGTGAGTTCGCTCGCCATCGAGAGCAAGGACGCGCTGTCCATGATCTCGAGCGCCGCCGCGCCCGATTCCGCGAGGGGAGCGACCGCCCGGCCCGCTTCGTGAAGCGCGCCGAAGTACACGAGGGCGGTGGCGCGTTGGCTCGGATCGCGGACGGTCGCGAGCGACACATCGGCCAGGAAACCAAGCGTGCCCTCCGATCCGACGATCAGTCGGGTCAGGATGTCGGCGGGCCGCTCGAACTCCAGAAAGGCCTGGAGCGAATAGCCCATCGTGTTCTTGGTCGTGAACTTGTGGCGGATGCGCTTCGACAGGTTCTTGTCTCCGCGAACCTTCGACCTGAGATCGAGAAGCCCCGCGTGGAGCCGCGGGTGTTTGTTCCGGAGACGCTCGTCGACCTCATCGCGCGACTCGCCATGGGTCTCGATCACCGATCCGTCGGCGAGAACGAGGGTGGCGCCGCGAATGGTGTGGTAGCTGTTCTGGGGCACACCGCAGCACATTCCGGAAGCATTGTTCGCGACGATGCCGCCGATCATGGCCGCGTCGATGGACGCGGGATCGGGCCCGATCCGCCGGCCGAGCGGCGCCAGGGCGCGATTGAGAATCCCGCCGATGACCCCCGGTTGAGCCCAGACCGAAGCGCCCGCTTCTTCGATCCGGAAGCGGCCCCAGTCGAGGGAGAGGTCGACGAGGATGCCGCGGCCCACCGCTTGTCCGGAAAGCGAGGTCCCAGCCGCGCGGTAGGTGACGGGTTGGGCGAGCGCCCTCGCGATGTCGAGGATCTTGCGCACGTCCGAGGTGTCGCGAGGCCGAACCACGACCTCGGGCACGATGCGATACATCGAAGCGTCGGAGGCTCGGGCCAGCCGGTCGATGGGCCGCATCAGGATCCGCCCCGCGGGCAGGGCGCCCTGCAGGCGCTTTATGAGTTCAGGATCTGGAGGGGCGAGACGGTTCACGCGGAACGGATCTTAGTGGCCCTGGAAGCTCGCCCGCTTCCCGTTCCCACGTCCCCGCAATTGCGAGCCCGTCACGTCCTATGGACGTGACGTTTGGAAGAAACCCCAGATCGTCATCGCGAGCGACCCGACGGTTTGCGGGGAGCGAAGCGATCCTCGGCAGGCTTGGTAGTGGTGGCCCGCGGGGCCGACCGCTGATGTGGGCTCGCCCCGTCGGGGAGCGCGCAGCCTGGCCTCGG
>JANNJB010000599.1:0-5657 GCA_031405615.1 Vicinamibacteria bacterium
CCTGTCCGACGGCATCGCGCGCCAGCTCACCGACAACCTGGTCGCGGTTCAGACCGGGGAGATCATGGTGGTCAGACGCGAGGAGGGTTTTGTCCCCCAGAACTCGCCGTTCGATGCGTATTCGAATGAGCGGATCGAAAACGGCGGAATCGTCGTCCAGCAGATCGAAAACGGGGCTCGCGATCTCGGGATCGAGCGGGTGGCGCCCTACCTGCACGCGCGCGGCACCGCGATCGCGTCGAACCGCTCGACCCCGGCGGTCATCCTGGGCATTGTGCCCGAGAGGGAACCCGAACTCTGGAAGGCCCTTCCCCCCCGTGTGGGCGCGGTGTTGAGCGGTCAGTCCGACGAGGTTTACGTGGGCGAACCCGTCGCGCGAATCCTCCGCCTGAGTGTCGGCGACTCGCTTTCGCTTCTGATCCAGACCCCTTTGGGAGCGATGAATTCGCTCGACGCGGTGGTGTGCGGCATCTTTCAGAAGGGCGCCCCCTGGTACGACAACACCTTCTTCATTCCGCTGGACGCGGCCCGAAAGCTCCAGGACGCTCCCGAAGGTGTGACGAACATCAAGCTCAGGGCGGCCGGGTCGAAAGCGACACTGGCGAAGACCCGTGCCGACCTCGGCGAAATGATTACGCGAGTTTCGCCGGCAACCTCGGTGGAGAGCGCCGAGCAGGCGGGGCGTTTCTCCTTCTCGATCATTCAGGCCAACGAAGCCAGCCTCACCATCCTGTCGATCTTCCTGTTCGCCGCGGCTTCCGTCGGCATCGTGAACGCCATGCTCATGAGCGTTCATGAGCGCACGCGGGAAATCGGCACGATCCGCGCCATGGGCATGCGCCGCGAGGGCGTGATCCGCCTCTTCCTGCTGGAGGGGCTGTCCCTGGGCGTCGTGGCGGCCGTGGTCGGCGTGCTGGCGGGTGGAGCCATGGTGCTCTACTGGGCGAACATCGGCATAAAGATGAACACGGTGACCCTGGCCTGGCTCGCGGGTGGGGACTATCTATATCCGCGCCTTGAAGTGTTGAGCGTCCTGCGCGCGGCCTTCGCCATCATCGCGATGTCGACCCTCGCCGCCCTTTACCCCGCATACTCCGCGAGCTGCCTGGAACCGCGCGAGGCTCTGCACCGAGTCTGAGGCGAGGGCGGCCAAGTAAGATGGTGTTTTCCCGAAGGAGTCATCCCATGAAGACCTCAAGTCGTCTGCTCGTTCTCGTCGGCTCGTCCGTTCTTCTGGCCGCGTGCGCCTCGGTCAAGCCCCCGGCGGTCCGCGTGGCCGGAATCCACTTCGACGGGATCTCCCTCACGGGAGCCCGGGTCGACGTGGGCCTTCACATCCGGAATGTGAACCCCGAGGATCTACAGATCGAACGGTTCGACTACGAGTTGAAGCTCAATGGGAAGGTCCTGGGTCGCGGATACCAGTCCGACCCCCTGATGCTTCAAGGCTTCAAGGAGGACCGTGTGATCTCGAGGCTGGACATCAATCTCCTCAAGATTCCCGGCGCGGTCAAAATCGCGCTTGAGCGCGATCGGGTGGACGCCGAGGTCAAGGGCACCTTCTATGTGCGCGACGGTTCGGGACTACGCAAAATCAAGTTTGGAAGCCGGGGGAACGTCGACCTGGACCGAGGGCCGTCCCGGGATCGCAGGGACTGAAACCGGGCGAAAAAGGCCGCGATTCGCTTCGTTTGACGATAGGGAAAGCGGACACTAGACTGCCTCGGATCTCCCCGAAATGTTGGAATTTCTAGTTGATGATGGTTTTCGGACGGGACAGTTCTAGCTCGACTGGGGCTCCATGAAGGTCAAGGTACTCGGCTGCTACGGCGGAATCGCTCCCGGACAGGGGATGACGTCGTTTCTGGTCAACGACACGGTGGCGCTCGACGCGGGGGGTTTGTCTTTCGCCCTTTCCGTCGACCGACAGGCGATGGTGAAGGATGTTTTCATCTCCCATGCCCACCTCGACCACACCTGCTGTCTGCCCTTCCTGATCGACAACAGTTTCGCGTCGCCCGGCTTTTCCCTGCGGATCTACGGGATCCACGAAGTGGTGACGGCGCTGTCGCGACATCTCTTCAACGGCTCTCTCTGGCCCGATTTCACGTCGATTCCGGACGACCTCACGCCCGTCCTGAAACTCGTCACCCTTGAGCCCGAAAAGCCCGTGAAAGTTGGAAACCTCAAGATCCGCGCGGTTCCGGTGTCTCATTCGGTTCCCACCACCGGCTTCATCGTCGACGACGGCGATGGTTCTCTTGCCTTTTCGAGCGACACCGGTCCCACCAGCCATTTCTGGGAAGTCGTGAACGCCACGAAGAACCTCAAGGCCGTGATCACCGAGTCGTCCTTCCCAAATGCCGAAGAGGACCTGGCGCGGATTTCTGGCCACCTGACCCCGGCGCTGCTTGGCAAAGAACTCGAGAAGCTGAAGCGGGATGTCCCGGTCTACATCTACGGGGCCAAACCGCGGTTCGTCACTCGGATCAAAAAGGAAATCGCCGCCCTCCGCCGGAAGAACGTGACGATGTTCGTCCAGGGTCGCACGTACACGGTCTAGCGGCCCGGGGTCGGCGGCTCGCTCGCCACCCCAACGTCATCGCGAGCGACCCAGAGTTCCGGCCCGGAGCGAAGCGATCCTCGGCGCCGAGGACTGCTTCGGCGGCTGCGTTCGACGGCCGCCTCGCAGTGACGGAAGCGGAGTGGACCGCCCAAAAACCCCACGAAAACCGAGTGGTTGGGGCGCGTTTTTGAGCCCCGATACCGATCGGCGGGTCACCATTTCCATTGTGCTAGAGTCATCGGCTGACACAATCTATTGGGGTAATTTCGGGTTCATGATGCGTCTGGATCAAGTTGAAATCGTTGGCTTTAAGTCGTTCTGCGACCGGCAGGAGCTGACTTTCAAGGGAGGGGTCACGGGCATCGTCGGGCCGAACGGCTGCGGCAAGAGCAACATCTCGGACGCCATCTCCTGGGTGCTCGGGGAGCAAAGCGCCAAGAGCCTCCGCGGCGGGGCCATGTCGGACGTGATCTTTGCCGGAACCACCGCTCGCCAACCCGTTGGGATGGCCGAGGTCAGCCTCAAGCTGACCGGTCTCAACGGCGGCAGCACCGACGGACGCGACGAATGCACGATCTCCCGAAGGCTCTATCGCAACGGCGAGAGCGAGTATCTGATGAACGGCGCTACCTGCCGGCTGCGCGATATCCACGAGCTGTTCATGGACACGGGTCTCGGCTCGAAGGCGTACTCCTTCATCGAACAGGGGAAGATCGGCCAGATCCTCTCGAACAAGCCGACCGATCGCCGCGCCCTCATCGAGGAAGCCGCGGGCGTCACGAAGTACCGCGCTCGCCGCCGTCAGACTCAGCTCAAGCTCGACGCGACGCAGCAGAATCTGCTGCGCGTGAACGACATCGTCACCGAGGTCGAGAAGCAGCTCGAGTCCTTGAAACGACAAGCCAGCAAAGCGCGGCGGCGGATGGTTCTCGCCGAGGAGCAGCTGGGTCTCGAACGCATCGTCTACGGCCGTACGTTCACAAGGCTGCAGGCGGACGCCGACGAACTGGCGGGACGCGCGAAGGTCGAGGTGGAACGCGCGGAGCGCATCGACTCGACGATCACGACGGCCGAGACCGAACTCGAAACCGGCCGTCAGGGCGTGATGGAGCAGGAGAAAGCGCTCGAGCTGATCCGGGCCGAGCATTCCGACCTCACGCTCAAGGCCAATCGTTTCGAAACGCAGGCCGCCTATTGCCGCGATCAGTCCCGCGACGCCCTTTCCAGGTCGCAAGCGGCGGTCCAGGAGGCGGAGGACCTCAAGGCCCGCCTCGCGCCCTTAAGCGCCGCGCTCCACCAGCAGGAGACGGACGCCCTCACCTTCGCCGAGCAACGCGCAACGAGTGAAGCAACTCTTCAGGGCATCGAGGCGCTGCTCGAAGCCGCCGTCCTGGCCCTTCGCAATGTCGAATCCGAGATGGACGCCGCGCGTTCGACTCAGCTCTCCGCCCTCACCCGGATCTCCGCTCTTGGCTCGGCGAAGAGCGCCGCCCACGAGCGCGTGGAACGCGCGCAGGCCACACTTTCGAAACTCAAGACCGAGTTCGACGAGGTTTCCCGCGAACGTGAACGTGTGGAGGCGTCCCTCGGGGAGAACGCGGACCGCCGTGAAGGCGTCGAGGAGAAAAAGACCAGTCTCGACACGACTCTCGCCGAAGCGCGCAAAGATCGCGTGGAAGCCGAGACCGAACGCGGCGACCTCGGACGTGAATTGGACGCGCTGCATCGCGAACGCGATCAGCTCGCCGGCCGTCGCGCATCGCTCGAAGAACTGGTCGCCACTCATGGCGCTTTTGACGCCGGCGTCCGTGCGCTGCTCGACGACCGGGCGACTTCGGGCGTTCAAGGGGTTCTCGCGGACACGATCGAAGTGGCGCCCGAGCACGAGAAGGCGGTCGAGGGTTTCCTGGGCGACGCCTTGCAGGCCCTGGTCGTTCCGAACGCAGAGACGGCGCGGGCGGGTGTGGTGAGGCTCGCGGAATCGGGTGAAGGCCGCGCCTCGTTCCTGATTCTCGGGCGAGAGCCTGGAGCCTGCGCGCCTATAGAAACCCCGAACGACAGCCGGATCGTCGGCCGGTTGAGCGAGCTTTACAAGATCGGCCTGCCCGACGGCGAAACCGTCAAGCTCGGCCTGTGCGACGCCCTGGTCGTGCGCACACTCGAACACGCGCTCGCTCTCTCGGAGACGCACGACGCGCCCTTTGTTACCGAAGGCGGCGAAGTGGTGCGCGGCGCGTGGGTGGAAGGCGGCCGCGGTGGCCGCGGCTTCCTCGCGCCGCGGCGCGAGGTGAAGGAGCTCAAGGAGCGCGAGGTCGCCATCGACGAGCGGCTGATGGAACTGAAGACGCGCGAAGGCGAGGTGGCCTCCCGCATCGAGGCCACCCTCGTCACGATCAAGCAGACCGAGGACGCCATCCACGACGCGGAGAAGAATCTGCTCTCCCTCGATCACGAGAAGACCGCGTTCGAGGAAGAGAAGGTCCGGGGCGACCGCAAGCTCCAGGTCATCGACGTGGAGATGAAGCAGGCCGAATCGGAACGCGCCGCGGGCGACGTGCGAATCCTCGAGATCGACAAGGAACTGCAGGCCGCGGAGGACGAGCGCGTGCAGACCGCGACGCTCCTTTCAAACCTCGGGCAGGGTCTGGTGGCGGCTCGAAACCACTCCGAAGAGAAGCAGGCGGTTTCCGCGGAGGCCCGCACCACCCTCGCCGGCCTCGTGGAAAAGGAAGCCGCGACGCTGAAAATGAAGGAGCGCCTGAGCGCCGAGTTCGCGGATCTGGAAAGCCGTATCGAGAACGCGTTCGCCCGGTCGCGCGAACTCGAGGAGAAGGCCCGGACCCTGGAACTCGAGCAGCAGGAGGCCCTCAAGGCCCTCGCTGAAACTCTGGGCGAACGTGAACGCGTGAGCGCAGCGCTTATCCGGGAAGACGAGAAGCTGCGCGGCACGCGTGCTGCGATCGACGCCCGAGACGAGGCCCTCAAGGCCCACCGCAAGGAACGCGATGGGATCAAGGATGCGCTCAATGAAATCGAAGTGAGCCGGGCCCGCATCGCTTCCGATCTCGACCACCTCGGACGCGAGGCCCAT
>JANNJB010000600.1:0-2174 GCA_031405615.1 Vicinamibacteria bacterium
GCTCCTTACCCGCCTCGCGAACCGCGAACTCGCAGACGGACTGTTGTGACTCGCTCTCGAGCGCGAAGCCTGCCCTCGGGGCAGCGCGAAGCCTCCCCTCGGGGGACGCCCCTCCGGGTGCGACCCACATCAGCGACCGGCCCCGCTCCGTTCTCGAACAAACCTCAACCTTCAGTCTCGCGCTTGGGAGCGCCTTCGGGGCGTCTAACGCGCGGCGTCTTTCGTTTCGACGATCAGATACTGAACGATGGTGTCGCCGATGTTCAACACCTCGTGCCACGCCACGCCGGAACTCGTGAACACGCTGCCGGTCACGAGAGAGGCTTCCCTCACGCCTCCGCTCTCCACGATCCGCATACGCCCTCCCGAAAGGGCGTAGCCGAAGTGCGGGCGATGCCAGTGCCGCTCGTGGCCGACGCCCGGGAGGAAGGTGCAGCGAAGAACCCGCTGGCGGTCGTGCTCGAGCAGGCGCTCGCACACGGGCTTTCCTTTCCATCCCGCCTGCAGAGGATCGGGCAGGGCGGCGGGAGTGGCCTCCTGCATCGCGGCGAGGAGCACGCTCAGTCCGAGAATTGATGTGAACATGGCGGCCGAGAATAGCGCCTTGACACCTCGCCGAATCGGCCGATAGCCTTCTGCACCTCGCGAACGGAGAAGACATGAACAAGAACGGACTCTGGACGCGAATGGTTCACGCGGGAGAACATCGAGAGCCTCTGCGGGGTCGGCCCGTGGCGACGCCGATCTACGCGACCTCGGCCTTCACCTACGATTCGATGGACGAAGTCGAAAGCGTCTTCACCGGCGAAGGCGGCGACTTCATCTACACCCGCCACGGCAACCCCACGGTCACCGCGTTTGAAGACGCGATGACCGCGATCGAAGCGGGCGAAGCCTCGTGCGCCTACGCTTCCGGCATGGCGGCGCTGCATGCGGCGCTTTTCGCGTGCGATCTGACGCCTGGTTCGACGGTGCTCGCGTCAGAGGATCTTTATGGCGCCACGTTCGCGCTGCTCAACGACATCTTCGCGCCCGCGGGGGTGAAGACGGTCACCGCCAACTTCAACGATCTCGAGGAAGTGCGCGAACGCGCACGGGCCGAGCGGCCGAAGGTCCTCGTCGCCGAGACCATCTCGAATCCGCTCCTCAAGGTCTGCGACCTCGCGGCGTGCGCGGCCATCGCGAGAGAGACCGGGGCTCGGCTCGTGGTCGACAACACCTTCGCTTCCCCTTTCCTCGCCCAGCCCCTGACCCACGGCGCGGACTTCGTTGTCCACAGCGCGACCAAGTATCTGGGCGGCCACGGCGACGCCATGGGCGGCGTGGTGGTGGCGCGCCAGGCGCAAGACCGGGCGGCGCTTGCGAAAGTGATGAAGCTCGTGGGCGGTGTCTTGAGCGTCTGGGAGGCGCACCATATCTTGCGCGGAATCAAGACGCTGGGTTTGCGAATGGAGCGTCAGTGCGCGAACGCTTCGAAGCTCGCGACGCTGCTGAAGGACGATCCGCGGCTCGCGCGTGTCCACTATCCAGGACTCACGTCGGCCGCCTCCGGGGAACTGCTCGGCCGAATGATCCGCCCCCCGCTAGGCGGCGCGCTTCTCTCGATCGACTTGAAGGAGAACACCCGGGACGCCGCGTTCCGCTTCATGAACGCGCTGCAGCTGTGCGTGCGCCTCACGAGCCTGGGCGACGTCTTCACCGGCGTGTCGCACTCGGCGAGTTCGTCGCACCGCGAAGTGCCTGCGGAAACCCGGGCCCGGCTCGGGATCAACGAAGGGCTCGTGCGAATCTCGGTGGGGATCGAGGATGTGGCCGATCTTCACGCGGATATCGATCGGGCGCTCGCGGGGGGATAGGGACTCCCATGGGGTTGCTTCGTCGCCCAAGGCTTTCGCCCTGCCCTGCGGGCAGCGCTTCGCGCTCGGACGCCGACAGACTGCCTCCTGCTGAAAAACCCGTGCGTCTACGGCTCATTTCAGGCCGTTTTCCGTCATCGCGAGTCGGTCCACGGACCGAGGTCCGTGACTGGGGAGAGAAACCCCAGATCGTCATCGCGAGCGACCCGACGGTTTGCGGGGAGCGAAGCGATCCTCGGCAGGCTTGGTAGTGGTGGCCCGCGGGGCCGACCGCTGATGTGGGCTCGCCCCGTCGGGGAGCGCGCAGCCTGGCCTCGG
>JANNJB010000601.1:0-3525 GCA_031405615.1 Vicinamibacteria bacterium
TCCCAGCGCCCCCGAAGTGGTGGAGGACCCGAAAGAAGTCGCCGCCGGCATGACGCTCGCGGACATCTCGATCCGCAATCACGTCTTCGCCTGGATGCTGATGGCCGGCCTCATGGGCTTCGGCATCATCGCCCTCTCCGGCGCGGGCGGTGTGGTCAAGGGTCTCGGTATCAGCCAGAACCCCGACGTCGACTTCCCGGTGGTGAGCGTATCCGTGAGCTACGAGGGCGCCTCGCCCGAGGTCATGGAGACGGATATCGTCGACGTGATCGAGGACGCGATGACCTCGATCGAAGGCGTGAAAGAGATTTCGTCCACCTCAAGGCAGGGCTCGGCGAACGTCTCGGTCGAGTTCGACCTCTCCCGCAACATCGACGCGGCGATCCAGGAGGTCCAGGCCAAGGTCGCTCAGCTCGGCCGGCGTTTCCCGCGCGACGTCGATCCGCCGACCGTCTCGAAGAACAACCCGGAAGACCAGCCGATCATGTGGGTAGGCATCTCGGGCGACCGCAACCCCACCTTCATGGCCGACTATGCGCGCAACGTGGTGAAGCCCGCGTTACAGACCGTGGAAGGGGTGGGCGAGATCCAGTTCGGCTATCGCGAGCGCAACGTGCGCGTGTGGTTCGACGCGACGAGGCTCGAGGCCCAGGGCCTGACGGTTCAGGAGGTCACCGCCGCCATCGGCCGCGAACACATCGAGATGCCGGCCGGCCGCATTGAGGGCGTGGGCCGTGAGATGAACGTGCGCGCGGAAGGCGAAGCCATCGACCTCGCCGCGTTCCGCAACCTCGTCATCACCTATCGTAAGGGCACGCCCGTTCGTCTGAGCGACGTGGCCGTGGTTGAGGACGGTTTCGAGGATCAGCGGCGCATTCAGCGGTCCATGGGCCAGACCGCGCTCGGCTTCGGCATCCGCAAGATTCGCGGTTCGAACGCGGTGCAGGTGGGCAACGATGTGCGCGCCCGCTTTGCGCTGCTGCAGTCGCAAGCCCCCGAGGGCATCACTCTAGCGATCAACTTCGACTCGACGAAGTTCATCGAGGAGTCGATCCACGAGATCCTGTTCACCCTGGTGATGGCGGTAATTCTCACGAGTTTCGTTTGCTGGGTGTTCCTGGGCTCGTGGACCTCGACCCTCAACATCCTGCTCGCGATCCCCACGACGATCCTCGGCACCTTCATCGTGATGTACTTTCTCGGCTTCACCCTGAACACGTTCACCGTGCTCGGGCTTTCGCTCGTGGTCGGCATCGTGGTCGACGACGCGATCATGGTCCTCGAGAACATCTACCGGCATCGGGAGATGGGCGAGGGCAAGGTGAAGGCGGCGAGCATCGGCGCGCGCGAAGTGACCTTCGCGGCCTCCGCCACCACCGCGGCGATCGTGGCCATCTTCCTGCCCGTGGCCTTCATGAAGGGCATCATCGGCAAGTTCTTCTTCCAGTTCGGCGTCACGATTTCCGTGGCCGTCCTTCTCTCCCTGCTCGAGGCGCTCACCCTCACGCCGATGCGCTGCTCGCGTTTCCTTCAGGTGGGCGAGAAGCGTGGGCGCGTGGGCCGGGCCGTCGATCGCACCTTCGAGCGCCTCGCCGCGGGTTACCTCAAGGTCCTGCAACCCGCGCTGCACCACCGCTCGTGGGTGATCGGCGGGTCGCTCATCGTCTTCGTGGCTTCCTTGTACCTGCTCGTCCTGCTGCCTCAGGAGTTCGTGCCTCGCCAGGACACCGGGCGGTTCCGCATCGGCTATACCCTTCCCATCGGAACGACCCTCGAAGTCACCAACCGTATGTCGCTGCAGGTGGAGGAGTACCTGCTCGGTCGCCCGGAGATCAGCCGTTACTACGGCGGCCCCGGTGGCTTTGGCGGCGGTGGCGGCGGCGACGTGTCTTCGGGCTTCATCATGGTGACGATGAAAGACATGAAGGACCGGCCAGAGGATCCAAGAGCCGGCCGCCCGCTGACCCAGACCGAGCTGATGGACCAAATGCGCCGCGACCTTTCGAAGATCCCGGGCGCCCGCATCTCCTTGTCCGAGAACTCCCAGCAGGCCTTCACTTCCGGCCGCGGTTCACCGGTCGAGTTCTCCATCCGCGGCGGCAACTGGGACACCCTCGCTCAGAAGGCCACCGAGATCATGAGCGAGCTGCGCGCATCGGGCCTGGTCGCCGATGTCGACAGCGACTACCGCCTCGGCATGCCCGAGGTGCAAGTGATTCCCGATCGAAACAAGGCGGCCGACCTCGGCATCTCGATGAGCGCCATCGGCGAGACTGTGAATGCGGCCATTGGAGGCGTGCGCGCGGGTCGCTTCAAGGACAGCGGCCACCGTTTCGACATCCGGGTTCGGCTGCTCGCGAATCAGCGTGAGAAGCCTGAGGACATCGCGCGCCTCCTGGTGCGCACGCGCACCGGAGACCTGGTGCGGCTTGGCGATCTCGTTCGCATCGAGCAGGCCCCCTCGCTCCAGGCGATCACCCGCCTCGACCGTGAACGCGCGATCCGCATCTCGGGCAACATCGGCGCGGGTTACTCCCAGGCTCAGTCCATCGACGGCGCGCTCAAGGTCGCCCGCGGCATTCTGCCCGACGGCTATCGCGCCCTGCCCGCGGGTTCGTCGCAAGCCTTCGCGGAGAGCTTCGAGTCGCTCGGCTTCGCATTCTTCATGGGCATCATCGTCGCCTACATGGTGCTGGCCGCGCAGTTCAACTCCTTCACCCATCCCATCGTGGTCCTCCTCGCTCTGCCCTTCAGCGTGAGTGGCGCTCTCCTCATGCTGTACCTCATGGGTCAGTCCCTCAATGTGTACAGCGTTCTGGGTCTGATCCTGCTGATGGGTATCGCGAAGAAGAACTCGATCATGCTCGTCGACTTCACGAACCAGATCCGCGAGCGGGGAGTGGAACGTCACGACGCGCTGCTTCAGGCCTGCCCGGTGCGTTTGCGGCCTATCCTGATGACGTCGATCGCGACCATCGCGGGCGCCTTGCCCGCGGCCCTCGCCATCGGCCCGGGTGCTGAGACCCAACGCTCGATGGCCATTGGTCTCGTTGGCGGCATGCTCGTGTCGACGGTCATGACGCTCTTCGTGGTCCCCGCGGCGTACAGCTCGTTCGACGACCTCGTGAACTGGAACGCGGAGCGCCAGAAGAACGGCGTCGGCATCTTCGCGGGCATCCTGTCGCCGAAGAGCGCCAGGGTGGCGGCTGTAGGTCAGAACAACTAGGCGCTCGTGGGATCTTCGCGTCGTCGCGATAGCTAACGGGAGTTCGCGCTAGGCCCCCGCTTTCGCGGGGGTGACGAGAGGAAGAACAGCCAATAGGATCTCCCATCGCGAAACCCCGCACCGTTCCCAACTACCAAGCTTGTTGAACACCCACGTCACCCCCGCGAAAGCGGGGGGCTAGCGCGAACGTCCGCTTCCATCCGCGACGTTTCGGCGAAACTCGCGCCGGCGCCCTCTTCCTGCATTTCGAACGCCCACTCATAAGTTCGTTGGAGAGAAACGGATCCGCGCCTCGCTCG
>JANNJB010000602.1:0-2241 GCA_031405615.1 Vicinamibacteria bacterium
GCCCGGTGAGCGGCGGCAGGTGCGGGGGACGTTCCGGAAGGAACATGCGCTCGTGAGAGAAGATCACGGTCTCGTCGAGAGGCTGGCTCATCACCACCGCACCCACGCTGCCGTTGCCGCTCAGAAGGCCGTATTCCCAGGTCGAACCCGGACGAGTGCTCACGAACCCGCGCTCGGGCGCCTGAAACATGGCCGATTGCGCCTCGCTCGCGGACGGCATCCCGAGGAGGGAGAGGAAAGAGACCGCCGCCAGGATCCGCTGCCGCATATGTGTCACCTCTGCGCGTTTTTTCGCGCTCCAGCCACCCCGAAGAGGGGAGCCGGGAAACTGTACACAGGCTCGTATACAATCGTCAAGCTCGCGATCGGTTCCGAACAGACCCAAGGGCTCCCGTCTGGACATCGTCCAGAGAAGACGCGAACTACCTGGACTTCAACCGCACTTGCTCGAGGCCGTCGAGAATGAGGTCGAGACCGAAGTGGAAATCGAGCAAGCCGTCGTGCTTGCCGTCGATCACCTGCAGAGTCATTTCTCGCATGTACGGGTACTGTTCTTCGGGGATCATGGGAAGAAAGTGCTTCGCGGTCGAGGCGTATTCCTCAGGGTCGACAGGAAGATTCAACTCCTGCAGGGTGAAGCCATAAACATGGTTGTCGACCGCGTTCCAAGCGTGATCGATCATCCGGAAGGAAAAGCCGGCCTTTCTCAGACAACCGACGGTGGCATCAACGTACCGCAGCATCGCTGGTCCCACAGTGATGCGTGACATGAGGAGCGTGATCGACCACGGGTGTCGCTTTAGAACCGCGTGGGCGGAGACCGCCCGTCGGCGCATCGCCGCTTTCCAGTCACCCCCGATCGTTGGCGCCTCGATCTCCGCGACCACGGAATCCACCATGCCATCGAGAAGATCGTCTCGATTGGCCACGTGGTTGTACAGCGACATCGCCTCCACGCGGACGGCTTTCGCCAGTTTGCGCATCGAAAGGGACGCGATGCCCCCTTTGTCTGCGAGCTGAATGGCGACACGGAGCACGCGGTCACGCGTGAGTGGTTTTCGGGCCGACGGGCGGCGGGCCCGTTGTCGGCGGCGCAGAGGGGCTGCGGACATTACTTACATACGGGCATGCTGTGAACTTCGGCGCTTACGTCGCAAGGATTCAATACGTTGTTCATATTGGGAAGACCTCAAGGTCTTGAAGAACAATTCAAAGACTATAGCCCGAAGGCATTCTCAGCTACGCGGATTCACTTGACACTACTTACGGCGTAAGTCTACACTCCCAATCTCGTACTTACGACGTAAGTTCATATGAATTTCTACGTCGAAGGAACTTCCCATACCCGCTCATCGTCAGGGTGCAAAGGAACAGGCAATACAACCGCGCAAAACCCAAGGACCCCATGAACTCCCGTCATCTCCGACTTCAATCGCTTACCTGGGCCGCGTGGCTCTGCGCCACGAGCTTCGCCGTGGCCCAACCTGCCTCCGTCCCGACGCGGACGATTCGGGGCGTCGTGCTCTCGGCCGGTTCGCGGCTGCCCATTGGCGGCGCCCAAATCACCGTCGGGGAGATCCGCGAAACGACAGATTCCGAGGGACGCTTCACCCTCCGTGTCTCCTCGGGTACCGCATCCGTTTCCGTGACCGCGACCGGGTACCGCCCACTCCTAACGTCGATTGACGCCCGCAGGGCCGATGTCGCGAATGCCGAGCTTTCGCTCGCGAGCGAGACGGAGTTCGCGACCAGTGTGGACGTCGTCTCTCCGGGGCCCGCTGCGTCTCCCACATCGAGGCAAGTGCAGGCCGTAGAAGTCCTCCGCACGCCCGGATCCCTCGACAACGTTTTTCGAACTCTCCAGACCTTGCCGGGCGTAGCCGCTGCGGAAGACCTGGGCAGCCGGCTCGCCGTGCGCGGCGGCACCCCCGATCAGAATCTCACGATGATGGACGGCGTTGAAGTCCACGATCCCTATCGCCTCTTCGGCCTCACGAGCGCCTTCAATCCCGAGACGATCGAGCGTTTCGAGCTCGCGACAGGCGGTTTCAGCGTCAAGTACGGCGATCGTTTGTCATCGTTGCTCATCGTTGAGAATCGAGATGGGAGACCCGATGAAGTGCGCGGTTCGTCGTCGCTCAGCGTGACCGATGGGAACGTGGTGCTGGAGGGCGGATTGCCGGGAGAAGCGCGCGGTTCCTGGATTGTCACCGCTCGTCGCACGTACTACGACCTCATTGC
>JANNJB010000603.1:0-7405 GCA_031405615.1 Vicinamibacteria bacterium
GCACGCTCGAGAGTGTCGTGATGATGGACTCCTTCGCCAAGTACTCGCAGAACCCGACCGACCGTGTGCTGCGCGAGGAGACAACACTCTCGGTGCTGGCCCACGAGGTGGGCCACCGCTGGCTCGCCACCGCACGCTTCAGCGACAACGGCGTTTCGAGCAATGAGCTGCTCGGGCGTCAGCAGGCGCACTGGAGCTTCTACATGCACTCGTCGGGATCCCACGATGAAGGGAACCAGATCGAGGATCTCGGAGGCGGCGCTTTCCGGACCGGGCCGACCTCGCAGCGCTACGGCCCCCTCGATCAGTACCTGATGGGCGTGCGGCCGGCCGAGGAGGTCCCGCCTTTCTTCTTCATCCGGAACCCCATCGCGGACGGGCCGCAGACCGCCGAGCGGGCGCCTGAGTCGAACGTGGCCATTCGCGGTACGAAGAAGGATGTCACGATAGCGGACGTGATCGCGGCTATGGGCCCGCGGTCTCCCGCCCCCTCACAAAACCCGGCGCCGTGGCGCATCGCCTTCCTGTACGTCACCGACGGCAGTTCCGAGGACGGCAACGCGGCCGCGCTCGTCGATTCGATTCGTTCCCAGTTCGAGAGCTATTTCGAGCGTTCGACCGAGGGCCGTTTCTCGATTGATACCCGGCTCAAGTAACCGAGACACCGTACCCTCGCTGAACGGCGTCCTCTTCGTTCTGGGCAAGGGCGGCGTGGGGAAGAGCGTGGTGGCCGCGGGTCTTGCCACCCTCGCCGCGAAGCGCGGACGGCGCACCCTTCTCGTCCGCATCGGGGAATCTCTCGAAGCCGAAAACGCCGGGTCTTCGTCCCCCGCGCGCACCCGGCAGGGCTTCGACGAACTCGACCTCGAACCGAGGGCCGCGATGGACGAATACGTGCAGCACGTGGTCCGCATCCGGCCCCTGGTCGAGCGGATCACCCGAAGCGAGATCTACAAGAAGTTCTTCGCGGCGGCCCCCGGTCTTCCCGAACTGGTCCTGCTCGGCAGGATCCGCGCGTACTTCAACGACGTCCTGCGCGACGCGACGCCGAGATACGAGACGATCATCGTCGACTGTCCGTCCTCGGGACACGGTCTGTTGATGCTCGAAACACCGTTCGCCGCGTTCCGCGCGGTTCCCGTGGGGCCGTTCGCGCGGCTGGCCGCGCAGATCATCGACTGGCTCGAGAACTCCGTTCGTATCGCGATCGTGGCCGCGCCCGAGGAGATGGCGGTGGTCGAGGCGGTCGAGTTCAAGGAAGAACTCGCGGAGCGCACCGGCCTCGCCCCCGCCCTCGCGATCATGAACCGGATGCGGCTCGAGACCCTCTCGCGGGATGCACGTGCGGCGCTCACGGAGGTCGATGCACCGAGCGGATCGAACGACGCTCTCCTCCTCCACGCCGCGCGCGAATCGTTGAGACGCTCCCGCCTCGAGGCGTTCCATCGCCGCCGCCTCGCCCGAGGCCTGGGGCTCGAGCCGCTGTTGATCGCAGAACTCCCCAACACCCGGCCGACGACGCTCGCCGATGCCCTCGCGGAGGAGTTCGCGTGAAGGTTCATCTCGCGATATCGAACGCTCTCGCGGGGAAGCTCGTGGTGGTGTGCGGGCCGGGCGGCGTTGGGAAGACGACCACGTCGGCCGCCCTTGCCCTCGCCGCGGCGGGTCGGGGCAAGAAGACCCTCGTTTGCACCATCGATCCCTCGAAGCGGCTTCGCACGAGTCTGGGCCTCGCCCGCCTCACCGGGACGCCGCAAAAGGTCAAGGGAAAGCTCTACGCCATGCGTCTCGATCCGAAGCAGACCTTCGACGATCTGGTTCGCCGGCACGCGTCCTCGGACGAGGCGCGGGAACGGGTCTTGAAGAATCGTTTCTATCAGCAGATCTCGCGGCACCTCGCGGGCACCCACGAAGTGATGGCCATGGAAGCGCTCATGAGTGTCGCCTCGGACTTCGACCTCATCGTGCTCGACACGCCCCCGGCCTCGTCGGCCATCGCTTTTCTCGATGCGCCGAAGCGCGTCCTCGATTTCGTCGACGGCCGCGTCCTTCGCTATTTCCTGAAGCCCTACTTCGTGGCTGGACGCCTCGCCATTGAGCCGAAGACGATCGTGGGGCGGACCTTCCTGCGCATTCTCGACTCCGCGGTGGGTCTCACGTTCCTCCGCGAGTTGTCGGAGTTCTTTCTCGCCTTCGAAGGTCTCTTCGATTCGTTCCGCAAAACCGCGGTCGCGATGGAGGCGCTGCTCCGCGACGAGGGCACGACCTTCCTCCTGGTCACCACGCCGTCCTCGTCGCGGGTGAGCGAAGGGGCGCTGTTCGCCGAAGCCCTGCGCACAAGATCGCTGCGCGCTTCCGCGGTGGTCGCCAATCGCGTCCACCCCTGGGCGATCCTCGGAGCCCTGAACGTCCCGTCGCTCGAGCCTTCGGCGGGCGGCAGCGTCCTGCCGGAAGACGTTCTCGCCGAACTGCTCGCCCTCGCGTCGCGGGAACAGGCGCGGGCCGACACCGAGGGGCGATATCTGCGCCAGATCGCGACGAAGAGCGGCCTTCCCGCGGTCGCCATCCCCGAACTCGAAACCGACGTCCACGATCTGCGCTCGCTCGGAACGATCGCGACATGGCTTGTGCCCCAGAGTGTCGCCCCATGAGGATCATCCTGTTCTCGGGCAAGGGAGGTGTGGGGAAGACAACCCTCGCGGCCGCGACCGGCGTCCGCGCGGCCTCGCTTGGACACCGCACCCTCGTGATGTCGACCGACGCCGCTCATTCGCTCGGCGATTCCCTCGCGATGCGGATTGGTCCCGAGCCCACGCGGGTCGCGCCGAATCTCGACGCGATGGAAGTCGACGTCCACCACGAACTGGAGCGGGAGTTCGGACCCATCCGGAACTTCCTCACTCGTTTCTTCAAGGGGCAGGGTCTCGACGAGGTCGTGGCCGACGAGATGGCGGTGCTGCCCGGGATGGAGGAGCTGTTTTCTCTGCTGCGGGTGGCCGAACTGGCGCAGACCGGGAACTATGACCTCCTGCTCGTGGATTGCGCGCCCACCGGGGAGACCCTGCGGATGCTCGCCGCACCCGACGTCTTGCGCTTCTACTTCCGGAAGATCTTCCCCGTGCAGCGGCTGCTCGCTCGGACCGTGCGACCGATCGCCCCCCTCGTCACCTCGCTCCCCATGCCCGAAGACGATGTCTTCGTGGCGGTGAAGCGGCTCTACGAGAGGATCGAGCGGCTCGATCCCCTTCTCCGCGACCCGCAGGTGACTTCGATCCGGATCGTCCTCGCCCTCGAGAAGATGGTCATCGCGGAGTCCGAGCGTCTCTTTACCTATCTCGGGCTCTACGGATACTCGGTCGACGCGGTGATCGCGAACCGCGTGCTGCCCGCGTCGTTCAAGGGGACATATTTCGAGCGGGTGGGGAAGGCGCAGCACATTCATATGAAGCGCGTGCGCGAGGGTTTTTCGTCGATGCCGATCCTGGAGTCGCCGCTGCGGGAGGAGGAAGTGATGGGGCATCGGCTTCTCGCGACCCTCGCCGACGAGGTGTACGGCGAACGCGACCCGCTCTCCGTGTTCCATACCTCGCGGCCGCCCAAGGTCGAGCGTCGGGGCGACCAGTACATCTTCTCGTTCGATCTTCCCTTCGCGAGCAGCGATCGATTGACCGCCTACGCCGCGGGCGACGAGTTATCGGTCACCATCGACAACTGGCGGCGTAACATCATCCTGCCCCGGTCCCTGGCGGGGCGGGAAGTCAAGGAGGCGCGCCTGAGGTCGGGCCGCCTTCGCGTTTTGTTCGGAGGTAGGTAGATGGCGAAGGCCGAAAGCGGCTCAAACCCGCGCAGCCTCAAGGCGTGTTGTCTGGTGTCCGAGATGCTCGAGGAGATGGGCCTCGACTCGAGAAAAGCCCGGGAGATCCGGCGTCAGACCCTGCTCGGCCTCATGACTTTCTGTCAGTGGCAGCTCGCCCGCATGGACGAGGCGCCCGGCCCTTCGGCCGCGTCCGCGGAGCCGCGGAAGACGAAAGGCCGAAGGGTGAAGGTCGTTTAGACCGGCGCTACTTCTTGACGGGCGCCGCCGGCTTGGCCACGGGCTTGACCACGGGCTTGATCGGGGCCTTTCCCTTGGCCGCGGGGGCAGCCACGATCGGCGTCGCGTCGATCACGTTTGGAACCTGGCCGAGTTCGTCCTCGACGCCCACGAAGACATCGTAGATGCGGACGCCGAGTTCACGATCGTCGGTGGCGGACATGCCGAGCGACTTCGGAACGATGGTCTGATCCATGGCGAAGCGCAGTTCGACGGTGTCTTCGGCGCCGAGGTCCTCGGCCTTGAAGCGCACCTTCTTCTCGACGAGTTCGCCGTTTGCGAAGGTGTGGGTGAGACCGGCGCGTCCCTGGGCGGAAAGGGTAAGGGTGGGCGGGCCGCTGGGATAGTTCTTGGCTGAATAAGGCGCGTCGAACTGGAGATAGACGATCACCGCCTTCTTGGGGTTCTTGAAGGAGAGAACCGCTTCCTTCTGGCTCCACGTGGTCTCGACCATCGGATTGGGGCCGGGCTCGGGATTGTGCCAGCCCTCCTTGTGGTAGACGCGCACGTTCTCGACCTGGGCGAGAAGCTGCATCCTGGCCGCCACGTATTCCCGCAGACCGTAGTCTTCGCCCTTGAGGGGGATGCGCTCGCCGCGGCCGTCCGGGTACAGGCCCATGGTGACGGTGGCGTCGCCGATATAGGTGACCACCGGGACGAAGACCGTGCGCGTGTAGCTGTAGGTCTTGTTCGCCTCCCATTCGGACGGCGGGGGGGTGATGGCATGGTCGTCAGTGAAGAGCAGGACCTTGCCCTGGTCGATGAAGTGAACGAGCGACCGGTAGGTGCCTTCGATCTTCTTGAATTGCGGTCCGGTGGTCCAGGTGTAGGTGACCTCGATGGCGCTGTCCAACGGGGCGGCCATCCGGTTCGCCTTGAACGAGGCGGTGATGTCGTTCGCGGGCACGGCGCCGCGTCGGTTGCATCCAAGAACGAGGAGCAGCGGGGTAATGATCAAAAGGGCGCGGTAAGGCCGCATCGTGGACATGCCTCCAGAAGACTTCAAATTAACTTGGGGCCTGAGGAGAGCCAAGGGAGGGAACCCGCAAAGGCGCATCAGGACGGCGGTCGAGCCTCGTTCCATGCCGTCAAAACGGCACGGAAGACGTCGCAAGCCCGGATTCTACCGGCCCCCCTGAAGTTGTGTCAACGAAACCAACCGCGCCCCCTTGTGCCGCGACTACTTGCGGCCCGGGTCGAAGACGGCGAGCCAGGCCTCGATCTCGGCCGAAGACTCCTTCGCCTTGGGCTTGTCGGCACGCTCGGCCGGGTTCCGCGCCGGTCGAACGAGGCGGCGCGCGAACTCGTGGGTCCGCTCGACGGTCGCGCCGCGATGGCGGGCCTTGTCGCCGAGCGACTTGTCCGAGGTGACGACGGTGAAATCCCGCGGCGCATCCGACCCCTCGACGAGGCGGAGGATCGTGTCATCGGCCGATCGCGCGCCGCTGAAGATCACCTTCGCTCGCGACGAGGTGGCCGGGACCCCGGGCCCGGAGGCGGCGGGTCCATCGAACACGATCGTGGCGCGCGCCCCCTTCGATCGGCAGAACTCGGCGATCAGCCGGGCGCACGCCTGCCGGTCGGCGAGTCCATCGTGGGACAGGCCCAGGGCATGCGCGAGGTTGTTTCCGTCTACGAGATAGGGCATCGAAAGAGCCTTCACGATGCTACTATCCTCCCTAGAACATGAGCTTTGCCGAAAAGGGTGCCGTCGCGGACATCGAGCCCGCGTTTTTCGTCGGCTATCTCCACCAGATCAAGGCCACCGGGACGTTGAAGTTCGAAGATGCGCCCATCCAGCGGGCGGTCTACTTCCGGGAAGGCCGGATCCTCTTCTCCTCGTCGAACGCGCCCGAGGATCAACTCGGCGCGATCCTGATCGCCGGCGGCAAGATCAGCCAGCAGCAGTTCGACGCCCTCGTGGCCGCGCTCGAGCCCAAACAATCGATCGCCGCGGCCCTCGCGCAGGGCGGACATGTTTCGCAGCGGGATATCGGTGACGCCGCCCGAAGGAAAGTCGAACAGATCGTGGGCTCGTGCTGCACCCAGACCACCGGGCGCTACGAGTTCGAGGATGGCGTCCTCCCGAAGGGCGCACTGGACCTCAAGCTCACCACCGAAAGGGTTCTCGTTTCCGCCTTCGATGTCCTCGAGCCCTCGGGATTCCTGATTCGCGTCCTGAAGAGCCCCATGGCCGTGCTCGCCCAGGGAGCGATCGTTCCCGCGGATCCGGACCTCGCGCGGCTCCGCGAGGCGCTCGACGGAATGTCGTCGCTCGCCGACATCGGGGGTACGGTAGGTCTGCCCCTGGCGGCCACCGAGGCCCGGGCCGCCGTTCTCGTGGTGTTGGGCGCGGCTTCGGTAGTGACCTCGCAGATCGAGGAGATGGCGCTCCCCGACACGGGTGAGACGTCGCCCGATCTGCCCGCCATGAATCTCACCGAAGAGTCGGAACCGGTCGAAGCGGAGACCATCGGTTTCGGCGAGATGTCGGCCGGCCTCGGACAGAGTTCCGACGCCGATGCAACCTTGGTCACCAGCGGCCTGGAAGCGCCTGCGTCAGATCCGTCCGCCGAATCGACACTGGTGATGGGTTCCGGTCTCGTTCCCCCTCCCGCGAGTCCGTCCGAAAGCGGCTCGTTCCGCGCCGCGGGGGGGCAGAAGCGCGCCACCACTCAGGACCTCGACGCGGTCAAGGAATTGATCGGCGCCCCGCCCGGCCCAACGCGGCCCACATCTTCATCGATCCCACAGAAACAGTGGGAGCCGGTTCTCTCCGCGGCGGGCCGGCCGAACCGCGAGGCCACCGGCCTGGCGGCCGTCTTTCAGAATCCCATGGTGAAGCGGGTGGGGGGCGCTGTCCTTCTCCTCGCCGTGATCGGGTTCGGGTGGATGGCCTACATGGCGAGCCAGGCCCCGCCTGCGCCGCGGCCGAGCCCGTCTCCGGTGCCCGAGCCTGCGGCCGGCGTCGCTTCGGTGGCCCCGGGCGCCCTCACCCCTGATGTTCCTGGCGCCACCCTCGCGGTACCCTCGCCCTCGTCGACGCTCGGCCATGACCAGCACCAGGGTGATGGCCAGGATCGGCGTGGCCAGGATCTGCACCCAGGCGGTGGCGTACAGCGACCAGACAAAAAGCGGCAGCCTGCCCCAGCTCATTCCCTCGGCTCGCAGGCGGTGGATGGTGGTGACGAAGTTGAGTCCGGTCAGGATCGACGAGAAGCCGATGATGAAGACGCCCAACACCGCCAGGGAGACGTTGGTGCCGGTGCGGGAGCTGAAGGGGACGTAGAAGGTCCAGCCGGTGTCGGGCGG
>JANNJB010000604.1:0-7893 GCA_031405615.1 Vicinamibacteria bacterium
CCCGCGTCCACGTTCACGTTGCCGCGCTACGTTGGATCGTTCACGTCCACGACGACCCTCCGTCCCGAGCGTCAACGCGGACTGCGACGCGGTTGTCACGCGGCGTGCACCGTCCGCAGCGGTGGGGCTAAGGAGGTTGCGACTTTCTCAAGTGCGGCCCCTCCTGTGAGGGCCGCACTTCGCGACCCCGGAAAGGTCTCCATCCATGATTCCCACCGCCGCTCCCGTGACACGCCCCGCGCCAACCGCTTCTCTTCACCGGTCTGACGCGTACCGACTTGCGCTGGTGTTCCGCGCCCACGTAGTTCGCTGGCTTCCGCTCAAGCGAGCCGAGCTTTCCGACCAGCTCGACCGCGCCAGCTTGAGCTGCGCGCTGAACATCGCGGAGGGAGCAGGCCGTGCCGGCCGCGATCAAGCCCGCCACTACGCAATCGCCCGCGGCAGCGCCTTCGAGTGCCTCGCCGTACTCGACCTCCTCGACCTCGAAGCCGTCCCGCCCAACAGCCGCGAGGCCCGCATCGTTCTGCTCCGCATGATGGCTGTTCTCACCGCCCTGGTTCGACGATGAGGGATTTCGGACGGAGTTCATCGCCACGGGCTACACCGGGGTTGTTTCGGCGGCCGCCGCCGCCCTGGAGGCACAGGCCGATGCCCCGCCTTCGGGAGGGTGGAGTTTCGGCCTCGGGATCGGGGAACGGAGGTTCGGCGTCGGGCGCCATGGGATTGGCGGGATGTTAACGGCTGCGGCGGAGGCCGACGAGCATCTGCACGATGCGCGTGAGCTTGTGCTTCGCGCGGGTGGCGTCAGCGGGACTGAGACAGCCAGTCACGTACCCCGACGCCAATCGGTCGAGGGCACAGGCGGCCGCCGTCCAGAGCGGCGCACTACGTCGCGGACGCAAGGGCCGAAGGACCGGTGAGGTGGACGAGGCCGCGAAGCGGGCTTGTCCAGCAGCCCTGAGCCTCGAGAAGAAGTGGTGGCGATCACGGCGCGTGCGTCGAGCGCCTGTGCCCATCCGACTTGCGGGAACGGGGTATTGCCCTCGGCGACGAGGAGCGCGATAGACGAGGAGGCGCGTTCGATCTGATCGCGAAGGGCGGGACGCGCGGTCTTCGTCAGGGCGGGACAAACGAGCGCAAGCGACTTTGCTCTGGAGCATCTCGCGAAGCGAGGTGCTCAGAAACCATCGCGGCGACAGCCGTCCTCACCCGGATGGACGGCGCGTGCCTCTGCGCGTGGAGTACCGCGACCTCACGCCCGATGCGTAGCAACCGACGTGATCGCCTCACTCACTGCGCGACCTGTCGTAAACGTACCTCGTGACCGTGCGCGTGGCCCGAGGCCAGGCTTGCGCTTCCCCAAGGGGAAGCTCCGCGCTGCTCGGCCGTGCCTGGTCGCTTCGACGCTTCGGCGGGATCCGAACGGACTGAGCTCAGCGCAAGCAGACGGCAAACTGCGCTCAGCGACCATCTATCTCCACGATCTGTGGAAGACGGAGATGGCGTAACGCGTTCGCGCGGAACCTGAGTTGCGAAGGGCGATGGGCCTCGCCTGAACGAGCGGACCGCAAGGCTCCTCTCAAAGCTTGGCGGAGCGGTCAGCTCCGCTCCATCGCATAGATCAACGCCATGCGGTCCGCGAATGTGAGGGCGAGCCAAGGCCCATCGTCCGCAGCTACCCACCGAGCGTGCGCGATGCCGTCATCGCGGCCCTTCGCGGTTCTACGCCAGATAGTCCGGTTCGGCTTCGGTGGGCGCTCCGAACGGATAACCCGTCGCTTCGAGCAGATGCATCCTCCGAAGCTCGGGGCGTGCGGCAATCTCGCGAATGTGGTCGTTGTGCTTGAGCAGGAACTCGGCGCGGTTGTCGTCGGCCGCGATCTCCATCTCGAGCGCCGCGTGATGGTTGCGGGCGATGATGCGGTCGAAGAGGGGCTTCTGGAGCCTCTGGTACTGGAGCAGGGCCTGCCGGACTTTCTCTGCGCTCGAAACTTCGGCGACCGAGGGCAGACACCCGATCAGGCAGGGCAGGCTCGTGATGCCCATGTTGAGCCCCTGACCCCGGGCCGGGTGGATCGAGTGGGCGGCATCGCCCACGAGGACGACATTACCGCTGACATAGTCGATGGCGTGGACCATCCGCACCGGGTAGAACCCGCCGATCTCCGACTCGAAGCCCTTCAAGACGTCGGCGCGTTTGCCGAGCACACAGGCCCGCTCTTCTTTCGTCGACTTCTTCCACCACGCGATCCCCTCGTTGCCCACCGGAACCGTGATCTTCACCTGCTCGTCCATCCGTTGCTGGATGACGAGCACGCCCTCGGGCCCCGAGTAGCGGAAGAAGTAGTTCTCGGGACGCAGGCGCTGCGGCCGCTTTCCGAACAGGGCCACCATCGGGTATCGATAGGGATGCTCGAAAGTGGCGAAGCCCATGGTCGATCGCACAATGGAGTTCGAGCCGTCCGCACCCACCACGATGTGCGGCTTGATCGAGACTTCTTCATCCTCGGTCCGGATCTTCAGGCATTTGATTTTTCCGTCGACGACCTTGAATTCCTTCGCAGTCGCGGGCTTGAACAGATCGAAGTTCGAACCCTCGCGCGCGATGTCGAGGAAGGTCTCGGCGATGAGGTCGTGGTGGTAGACGAGGAAATAGGGGTGCGGGATCGGCAGCTCGGAGTAATCGGCCTTGAGCAGGGCCTCCCCCGACTGGGTGCGGAACTCGTGCCCGATGCGCCGCCCCGCGCCGCGTTCGAAGAAACGGTTCAACACGCCCCACCGGGACAACGCGTCCACGGTGCAGGGCTGGAGGTGATCGCCCCTCGCGGTGTCGAGCGGACCCTTGCGGGGCTCGACCAGAACCACCCAATAGCCGCTGTCCCGAAGGGCGCAGGCGAGGGCCGCGCCCGCGATCCCCCCGCCCACAATCAGGACATCGGTTTCAACCGTCTTCACGCCCCCAAGTTAGGAGCGGGGAGAGGTGCTAGCAATAGTGCATTTGAACCGTATGGGCCGGGGATTTGCCGGAATAGGCGGCGCGAGGCGCTTGTCCGCGACCAGGCTAACTCGAGAGGACCCGCAGGTGAACGCGACCGTCCTTTGGAAACTGGATGGGGGTGGGCTTCTTGGTGACCGCGCACGACTGGCAGATGGGCTCGCCGCGCGTCTTGTCGTCCCAGGTGCGGTCCCGATGGGCCTTGCGCAGGCGTTCAAAGTTTGGCGACAGCCAGGCCTCCTGCACGGTCGTCATCGGGGCATCCGCGCCCGCCACGACGGGCCCGCCGTCGATTTCGAGGGTGAAGCCCTGGCAGCACGGCATCGTGTGCCGGCCATCCCAGGTGATGACCATGCGGCGGAAAGGGTCGGGGCACTGGAACTCCGCGGCGGTGAGGTCGGTCCAATGCGCGGCCTGCCAGGAGTGCTGAGCGCCCGCGGGCAGATAACACTCCGAGATCGACATCCAGTCGACGCCCATCTCCTTCCTCCAGAACTCCTCCATGCGGCCGGAGTCGAGATCTTCTGCGTTGATCTTCGTGCGCACGACCGAAGCGCGGATCTTGAGATCCTTCGCTCCCTTGCCTTCGTTGCGGGCGTTCACCGACTCGCGGACGGAGTTGAGCAGAATGTCCCACTGGCCGCCCACCCGCTGGCGATGGTAGGTCGTCTCATCGCAGGCGTCGACCGAGAACATCAAGTCGGTGATGCCGGCTTCGACGATCTGTCGGAACAGCTTCGGGTTCTTCCGGGCGCCGCCGTTGCCGTTCGTGTTCATCATCAGGTCCGGGAAACCAAGGGCGTTGGCCTCGCGGATGAAGGAAACGATCCGGGGATGGAGCGAGGGCTCGCCGCGGTAGTTGAACTTGATCGACGAAACGCCGATGTCTTTGCACTGCTGGATGAGACGGCCGTAGAGAACCGGATCCATGTACCCGCGCTGGTAGGAGAAATCCTCCATCCCCTGCATGCGGATGTGCTCGTGGGTCCAGATCTGGCAGAAGCCCTTCGGATCCTCCTCGGTGCTGCCGCAACGCAGGTCGCACACCGCGACCGTTTCGATGTCGGCATGAACCGGATGGTCGGCGGCGTCGAGGTCGGTCTCGCGCCGGTCCCATTCCTTCCGGTACTCCTCGTACACGGTCGAGCGCTTGGGTGCGTCGACAAGGACGCGGAACGTCGGGTCTTTGGACATGTAGGGGGCGAGTTTAGGCGGGCGGGGTGGAAAACGCCGTGCCCTCGATTCGGCGGGCGACACCGGCATCGAGCAGCGGCGCGACCCTCGCCCAATGGCGGCGCAGACCGGCCAGGTCGTCGATGTCCGCGTCCGGCCCGGCGGTCTTCACGCGCAGACCGGCGGACGCCGCGCGGGCCAGCGTCTGCGAAAGGACCGCCCCGGTGCTCCAGGCGATGCCCGCGAAGAGTGCGGCCTGACCCTTCGTCAGGCCGATGAGCGTGTATCCCCCATCCTCGGCAGCGCGTAGGACGACGTCGGCGGCGGCGAGCGCTTGGAAGGCCGCGGCCACGGCCGCCCGATTCACGTCGAGCGAATCTGTCCCGATGATGACGGTCTTCGTCGAGCCGCGGGCGAAGGAGTTCGCGAACGCTTCGCCCATGCGCGCGCCGAGATCGCCCTCCGACTGGGGCTCGAGCACCTCATCGCCCATCCACGCCGCGATCTCCGGGCCGGCGTCGCGCGGAGCGAAGCAGAGAACTCGACGCCAAGCCTCGAGGGACCGGGGCGTGGTCGCATCCAGAACCGCCCGTGCGAGCGCGCGGTAGACCTCCGCGGCGAGTTCATCGCCGATGTCGTGGGCCAGACGGGTTTTCACCGCCCCGACTCTTGGAGCCTTGAGGAACACCAGGAGTTCGGAGCGCATGGCGCCTTCGCGGTCAGGAGACAGGCACGATCTCGATCTGGAACAGCCAGGGCCACTTCTTGCCGGTCACGAAGATGCGGTCGCCCGCCTTGTCCCAGGCAATGCCGTTGAGCACATCGCCCTCGGGCCCCCGGGCCTCCGGCCGCAGCAGGCCGGTCAGGTCGATCCACCCGGTCACCCGGCCCGTCTTCACGTCGATCTTCGCAATGCGGTCCGTGGTCCAGACATTCGCCCACAACTCGCCCCGCACGAACTCGAGTTCGTTGAGCCGCTCCAGCGGCTGCTTCCCATCGAACACCTGGAGACTGCGCGTCGGCTTCTGGGTCTTGGGGTCGAGAAAGAACAGACGCGACGAGCCATCGCTCATCACGAGATTCTGCCCGTCGAACGCCATGCCCCAGCCCTCGGTGGGATAGGTGAAGGTGCGCAGGCGCTTGAGCGTCTTCTTGTCGTGGACGAAGCCGACACCCTCCTCCCACGTGAGCTGCAGCAGTTCGTCGCCCACGAGAGCCAGGCCCTCGGCGAAGTAACGATCCTCCACCTGGACCTGCTGGATCACACTCCCCGTCTCAGGCGTGACCTTCCGCAGCGTCGAGTAGCCGCGCAGTCCGGTGCTCTCGTAGAAGATTCCGTCCGCGAAGAGGAGGCCCTGGGTAAAGGCCGTGGGGTCGTGGGGAAACGCCTTCACCACGCGGAAGCTGTAGTGCGGCGTCCGGGCCACCGGCTGGGCCTGAGCCTTCATCGCTTCATCCGAGCACGCCAGAACCAGGGTGAGAGCCAAGCCCGCTGCGAGTGCCCCTCGAACCCTCACCAGGACTTCACCCGGCGCACGATGGCGAAGCAGATCGAACTGATCGCCCAGAAGATGATCGGAAGGACGAGAAGGCCGGCGAAGACGATGTGCGCGCCCGCATGCATCCAGTTCTTCCCGTCCACGGGGAAGGGTCCGCCGGGTCCCTGAGCAGCCGCGGGATAGAACTCCGGGATGGTGTAGATGTTGTCCTGGCCGGTGAAGATGCCAAGGGCGATGGCGAGCGCCACAAGGGTCTGCGAGAACAGGCTCTGGAGGAGACCCATCGCGTATAGATGACGGAAGCCGAGGCCTTCGCGTTTGGCGAGAAGGGCGTAATACGGAAGGGCGAGGAGCTGAATGAGAGTGAGGCTCAGTATCTTGCCGGCCGAGTCGGGAATGCCCAGGGGGGACATGATGAGGCGGATGAGGAAGACCGCGAGGATGGCGATCAGGGCGTAGGCCTGAAGGCGAACGTAGTAGGCCAGCGGTTTGCCGAACATGGGTGTCTCCTCGAACCACACGCCCACCTTTGAGCGCGGCGGAACGTTAACACCCGGAAGACGAGGGCTACGAGCCGGGATGTCCGTCGGGCATCGCGCCGACGTTGTAGCGGATGCTCTTGAGCGAGAGCTGGATGTAGTCGTACGCTGGCGCGTCCTTGGGGTGCCACCGGCCGGCGCCGTAGCCGCTCAGATAGTGCGAGCCGAACGAGGCGTAGTCGCGAAGCGGAGTCGACCAACGCATCGGTGTGAAGGATTTCCCGTCCGGAGATCCGGCGAGGCGGTCGTCGGACACGAAGTCGACGAGTTCGAAAGCGTCGTTGAAGGTCAAGGTTGCCTGAATGGTGATGCTCTCGTTGGTGAACGAGGCGGAGACGGTGTGAGCGTCGATCTCGCGCCACCTAACCCTCGGGTCCACGAGGGCGCCCGGCGCGAAAACGCACATGTCGTTGAAAAGCGTCACGGTCTCGGCCTTCGTCATCTCGGGACCGCGAGCGTCCACGACGGGTACGAGCGAAACCGCCTTGACCCGCATGGTGGCGGAGACGCCGACAAACCGGTGAAAGGCTTGAACGGGGAAGCCATACATGGCGGCATCCATCAGGAAGAGCCTGGAGTTCGGGCCATAGGTGTTGTACTGCTCGCCCGTGAAGGTCATCCAGGGCTTCTCGGGACCGCCGCGGATTCGGCCTTCGAAGGTGAGATGGAAGTTGCGGACGCGCGGCTGGCCAAGCGCCCCGGTTTTTTCGACGTAACGGCGGACCGGCAAAGGAAGCGACACGATGTCGGCTTTCGTGAGCAGAGGTTCCGGCGTCGATGCCGGCGCCAGCGCCGCGTTGACGTCTCTCTCGAATTCCGCGCGGAAGCTCACAGGGCCGTAGGCCGCAAAGCCAAGGACGACGCCGGCCAGAACGATCACGTTCGCGAGAGTCCCGAACTTCGCGTCGGTCCACGAGGTCATGATCACGACCTGCGAGGCCAGCAGCGCGGCCGCACCGGGCATCCACCATCCTCTTGGCCAGGCGAAAAGAGCGGCCAGGGTCAGGAGGAAGAGGCCGGTCGCCACGAGCCACGCGAGACCCATGGGCCTCGAAATGGGCTGGGTGAGCTGTGGCAGTTCGGCATAGCCGAACGCCTTCGCGAACCCCATCAAGTGGATGAGGCCGTGAAGCAGGAGAAGCCCGCCAAAAAGCCATTTCATGGATCCTCCCTCCGCCCCCCGGACTCGGGAGGCGCACATTCGTCGTCAGCCTCGACTATGACCCGGCGGCGACGGCACGCCAATGATCCAATCGACTCGTTCGATTCATGCGTCTGAATCGGGAGCTTGGGCTCCGTAGCGACACCCGCAGACTAGGTTCGCTTTCTAGAACCGCTCCGCGCCTGGCGAACACCCGCGTCCTTGTCGTCTTGAACTCGAAATAGAGAAAGGTCGAAAGGTTCAAGACCGGTGGATGAACGCGACGGACGAGCCCTCGAAGACCCAGGCTCACGATAGAAGAACAATGCGGACCTGATTCGGCACGGGACGAAGGTAGTGTCCAGACAGCTTGATCTACCGCTGGGACCCGAGAAAGCCGCGTCAAACCTGAGAAGGCACGGCGTGTCTTTCGACGAGGCCGCCACGGTCTTCAAGGATCCTCTGGCGCTCACCTATCCGGATCCGGATCATTCAGCGGATGAGAGACGGTCGATCACCATCGGCCTTTCCCTCAGGCGGCGTATC
>JANNJB010000605.1:0-2427 GCA_031405615.1 Vicinamibacteria bacterium
AGGGCGCCGAACCCGTCCCACTGGACAAAGCAGTCACGGAAGCGGAACGGGCCGAGGCCATCCGCGCAGCCGCGGTCACGGAGAAGAAATACTGGATGGACCAGGGGCTCGATCTGCGGGGCTTCACCGTTCTTGAAGCCGCGATGGATCTAAACGACGTCAGGAAGGCGCTCGGTTACGACAAGGTGGTGTTGTGGGGCGGCAGCTTCGGCTCGCATTGGGCGATGGCCACCATGCGTTTGTTCCCGGAGATTGTTGCGCGCGCGGTGCTGCGTGGCATGGAAGGCCCGGATCACACGTACGACATGCCCTCTTATGTCTTTAACTCGGTCAGGAGACTGGCAGCCGAAGCGGACGCCGCCCCGGCGCTCGCCGGACTCATCCCCCCGGGTGGGATGATGAAAGCATTCGACAAGGTTCTCGAACGGGTGGCGGCGGAGCCGGTCTTTGTCCTCGTGAAGGACGCCAAGACCGGTTTGACCCAACGCGTCCGCTTTGGTCCCGATGACGTCCGGGGCATGATCACCGGGTACACCGCGAGTGCTGCGTCCCGCGCCGGCATGCGGACCTGGGCGTCCGACATCCTTCGCCTGTACCACGGCGACTTCAGCGCCGCGGCCGAGGCCCGGGTGAGAAGCCGGGACACGGAGAGTTTCAGAACCGCGAGCTACTTCATGCTCGACTGCGGTTCCGGAATCACTCCCGGAAGACGCGAGCAATTGTTGAAGGATCCCGCGACGGCGCTCGTCGGGCCGCTCGGCTTCAACTACCGGATGGCCTGTCCCATCTGGGACATCGACCTCGGCGACGAGTTTCGCAAGAACTTCGAAACCAATATCCCGACGGTGATCGCGCAGGGAGACTACGACGTCTCGACTCCCATCGAGAACGCCCTCGAACTCGCGCCGTTCTTCAAGAACAGCCGCCTGATCGTTGTCCGCGGAGGATCCCACCCCGCCCTCGACGACGCGATGGACGCGACCCCCGAGTTCGCGAGGGCTGTGTTGACCTTCGCGCGAACCGGCGACATGTCGAACCTCCCCAGGGAGGTCCGGCTTCCGCCGATCCGCTGGGAAGTCGCGACAATTTCAAAGTAACCGACAGAGCGCGTTGACACGCCTTATGAATATTGTATACGGTACACGCCATAGTTCCGGCGGTCGCCATCTGAGGCCGCAATTCTGGAGGGAAAAATGATGCTTCGCCCTGTTGCTTCGCTGCTGTTGCTCCTCGCCGCACCCCTCGCTCTGGCGCAGATTTCGACGGAAGGGGGCGTCCGCGGAAGCGTGAAGGATGCCCAGGGTGGCGCCCTGCCGGGAGTGACGCTTACTGCGTCGAGCACCGCGATCCCCGCTCCTTTCACCGCGGTGTCAGACGGCGAAGGAACCTATCGCTTCTCGTCGCTTCCCCCGGGCGATTACACCATCACCGCTGAGTTGTCCGGCTTCGCGAAACTCGTGCGGACCGACGTCCAGGTTCGAGCGGGCCGAAACATCGCCCTCGACATCGCAATGAAGGTGGGTGGGATCGAGGAGACCGTGCAGGTCACCGCCGATTCTCCCTTGCTCGAGGTGCAGAAAGCGACGACGTCGGTCAACATCGACGGCGAGCTTCAGCGCGTCCTGCCTTTGACCTCACGGAAGCAATTCGCGGACTTCCTGGAAGTCACCCCTGGAATCGTGGCCCGGGCCGGCGATGCCACTGGAGGCGGACAGATCTACTTCCTGCGCGGAGGCGAACTTGAGAATCACGTGATCCAGATGGATGGTGCCGACATGGGCTCTTTCCGCCAGAACCGGCCGGACCGGCTGCTCACGATGAATACCGACACCGTCGCGGACGTGCAGGTGAAGACCGGCGGCATCGACGCCTCTTCGCCCCTGGGTTCGGGCGCGGTCATCAACGTGGCCACCAAGACCGGAACCGACCGGATTCAAGGTGCGGTGAGTGCGATCTTCACCCCCGAGTCATGGAATGGCGACAATGCCGGTAATGGGAGCGTTCGCTACAACGAGGTGTTTCAGCCCGACCTCTCGTTGAGCGGTCCGATCGTGAAGGGCAAGGCCTGGTTCTTCGCCTCTTACCGCTATACGCGGGTGAATTCGGGCATCGGTCGCACGGCCGCGCAGATCGCCACCCTGAAGGCGCTCAAGCCGGACTTCGAGCCTTTCGACAACCAGGTCCGCTCCCACAACTACTACCTGAAGCTCACCTCGCAGCTCTCCCCGAAACATCAGGTCTTCGGCTTCTATCAGCAGGACACTCATCCGGAGGGCGGCGATCGCGAGTGGTACGCGGAACCTCTTGCCGTGACCTCCGCCGGGGGGACCGGCGTAGGCGCCCGGCTCCAGTCGATCTGGGGTCCCTCGGTCACCACCAAGGTGATGGCGTCGTACAACAACAAGACCACCAACGGCAGCTTCGATG
>JANNJB010000606.1:0-9613 GCA_031405615.1 Vicinamibacteria bacterium
ACACTGCCCATCGCGCGGGAGATCGTGCGGGCCTATCTCTCCGCCGAGATCAAACCGCCCTGGTATGTGGACCTGCTCAACCTCAACCTCGATAACCACGACCTCGCGGTGGCGCGGACACGGATTTCCGCCTGCCTGGGAGAGTTCGCCCGCTCCCGAACCCGCATCACCGAAAACCTGGACTTCGACCGCTCCCCTGTGGTCGCCGCTCCCAAGGAAACCCCCTGACCCCCATGACCGACAAGACATTCGACGCCGAAGTCGCCGCCACCGCATCCTGGATGGCCCACCCTCGCTTTGCGGGGATCACCCGCCTCTACTCAGCCCGCCAGGTGGCAGAGCAGCGTGGCCGGATTCAGCCCGACTACACCGTGGCGCGCACCGCGGCCGAGGGCTTCCACGCTCGCCTCGCGGAGCTCTTCGCGCAGCGAAAGTCGATCACCACCTTCGGGCCCTATTCGCCCGGGCAGGCGGTGGCGATGAAGCGCGCGGGGATCGAGGGCATCTACCTCGGGGGCTGGGCGACATCCGCCAAGGGTTCGGTGACCGAGGATCCCGGGCCCGACCTCGCGAGCTATCCGCTCAGCCAGGTTCCCGACGAAGCCTCGCCCATCGTGCGCGCGCTGCTCACCGCTGATCGCAACCAGGGTTTCGCGCGCTCACGCATGACCGACGCCCAATGCGCGGCCAGCCCCGAAATCGACTTCCGGCCGTTCGTCATCGCGGATGCCGACACGGGTCACGGGGGCGACGCCCATGTGCGAAACCTCATCCGCCGATTCGTGGAGGTCGGGATACCCGGCTACCACATCGAGGACCAGCGACCTGGGGCGAAGAAGTGCGGCCATCAGGGAGGCAAGGTCCTCGTGCCCGGGGACGAGCAGATCAAGCGCCTCAACGCCGCGAGGTTCCAGCTCGACGTGATGCGCGTGCCCGGCATCATCGTGGCCCGCACCGACGCCGAGTCGGCCACGTTTCTCGAGGGCCGCAGCGACGAGCGCGACCATCCCTTCATCCTCGGCGCCACCAACCTCGACCTTCCCGCCTACAAGATCGGCTACCTCGCCATCCTAAAGAAGATCCACGAACTCGGCATTGAGGACGTGCGGGGCCACCTTCTGTTCCAGATTTCCGACGTCGAATATGCCGAGGCCAACGCGTGGCTGACCCGCGCCGGTGTGATGGCCCAGATCGAGGAGAACCTCGCCGCGTTTCGCGCCGCGCAGGGCGGAGCGGTTGACGCCCTGGTCGAGCAGGTTCAGACGAAGTACATCGAGAGCTGGCAGGCCGAGGCCGACCTCAAGAGCTACCCCGAGGCCGTGGCTCACGCCATCCGCTTCCTCGAACAGGAGGGGCAGACGCCGGAGATGAACGCCGAGCAATGGCTCGCGTTTGCTTCAGAGACATCGTTCCACGCGGCGCGGCTCAAGGCGCGCTCCATGGGCATCGACGTGGCGTGGGATTGCGAGATCGCGAAAACGCCCGAGGGCTTCTATCAGATCCAGGGCGGCATCGAATACGCCATCGCCAAGTCTCTGGCCGCCGCCCCCTTCGCCGACATCCTGTGGATGGAGACGAAGACCGCCGACCTCAAGGATGCGAAGCGTTTCGCCGAGGCCATCCACGCTCGTTTCCCGAATCGGATGCTCGCTTACAACCTCTCTCCCTCGTTCAGCTGGGACACCACCGGCATGAGCGACGAAGAGATGAAACAGTTCCCGATTGAGCTCGGCAAGCTCGGTTTCGTCTTCAACTTCATCACTTACGGAGGGCACCAGATCGATGGTCTGGCCGCCGAGGAGTTCGCGGCCTCCCTGCGGCAGGACGGCATGCTGTCGCTCGCCCGACTCCAGCGGAAGTTCCGCCTGGTGGAATCGCCGTATCGCACACCCCAGACCCTGGTCGGCGGGCCCCGCGCCGACGCGGCTCTGATGGCCTCCTCGGGCGGCACCGCGGCCACCATGGCGATGGGCAAGGGATCCACACAACATCAGCACCTCGTTCAGACCGAAGTCCCGCTCAAGTTGCTCGACGAGTGGCTCGCCACCTGGAAGACACATCATGCGCTCCCCCTCACGGTGCGCGGTCGTCTGCGTCCTCACTCGGCGGGTTCGGAGCTGCTGGAGTTGAGCGTGGTGTCGACGCCGCTCGCGGGTGGCGACGAAACGAAAGTCGCGAATGTGATCTTCGCCTTTATCGTGGATCGGCGAGGGCGAAAGATCCTGTCGATCCGCGATCAGAACACCTTCGACACCGTGCTCCGCAAGAAGCGTCTGATGACCCTGGTCCACCTCTTCCTGGTGCATCGTTACAAGGCCGTCTCGGTCCACTATGTGAGCCCGACCGAGGACAACCGGTATCAGGCGCAGAAGATGAAGGCGCATGGTTTGTTCACGGACGTCCACGACGAAGTCGGCCAGATCATCGTCGCCGATGTGAGTCTCGAGGGCGTCAAGACGCTGCTCGCCGCCGACCGCGAGCGCCTGAACGCAGTGATCGAGCAGAGGTATCCCGCGGCCTGAACCCCGCGTGCCCCCGAAATCCTGACCATTGACGTACCCCCTCCAGACCAGGAAGCCCTCTACCGCGTCTACTCCCCATGCGAATCGCCGCGTTTTTTGTCACCACCGTACTGACCTCGTCGAGTGCGGCCCAAACGCCCACCGTCGCGCCTCGACCGCTCACCGCCACCTTCATCGGCAACGAGGCCTGGCACATCACCGACGGCGAATACACGCTCATGACCGACTTCCCGTACCAGAGCGGCTACTCGCGCTACATGACGTGGGAGTGGTCCGGCGTGCCTCAAATCAAGGACCCCGTGAAGCTGCTGCTGGTGACGACCCACCAGCATCGCGACCACTTCGCGGCTGAGCTTGTGTCCCGGCTGAACCCCGCGGGCGTGATCGGGCCGGCGACCGTGCGCGCGGCCGCTCCGACGAAAGGAATCCCCCCTGCCGCCGACGCGCGGTTTGGACCTATCCGCGTTCAGGCCATCTCGACGCCCCACGCGAGCCTCGAGCACTACAGCTACGTCATCGAATGGCACGGCGTCAGGATCTACCTGCCTGGCGACACCGAGGAAGCGAGGAGCCTGATCGAAGCGAAGAACCTCGACGTCGCTTTTATCACTCCGTGGATGCTGCGGGCCGCCGAGCGCGCGGGAGCCAGGATCGACGCCCGCCGCGTGATCGTGGTCCACCATGAAGCGAGCCAGAAGGTCGCGCCGTATCAGGGCTCGACCGTGCCCAGACAGGGCGAAGTGATCGTCCTTCGCGCCGGATCCCTGAAGCCGGCGTCGAACTAGCGCAATGCCGGCGTCGCGTCGAAAGTCCCCGGGGGCACTGTCTCCGCGGCCTCGAAACGCCGAATCTCGTAGCGCCAGGAGCCATCGGCGCGCGCGCCCCACTTCGGATACCTGACACTGCCCGAAGACGCCAGCGGCCCGAACGCGGTTCCGCGCGCGTCTCTTCCGGAGCCGAAGAGCATGGGCTCGCCCTTTTGGTTCAACACGAACCAGTTGAGAACTGTTCCATCCGGTTTGAGAACTTCGAGCCGCGAGGCCGACGACGCCCGGTACGCAAGCCCCGCATCGCGCTTCGCCATCCGGTGCAAGGTGCGATAGACGTTCCCTTCCCACCACCCGCGGTCCGACTCGTACTGCTCCGCGTTGAGCGGGGTGCCCGCCTGCGGCCCCGCTTCCCGCACTCCGGCGCCCGCTGCGATTCTTCTTCCGTTCGTGAATCGGTCATTGCCCGCCCAGAAGCGCACGCGCGGCTCGGAGAAATCGTTCCAAATCCGGTTCACGAAGGGTTCGGGCAGGTCGAGGTCATCGTGGATCGCCTCGACGTGAACGTAGGTGACCCGCGACCACGCATCGCGCCCCCCCATGGCCGCGAGTAGTTTCTCAGCGAGCGCCGATCCCGAGTCAGCGGCATTCGACCCAAAGGTGAAGGAGAACAGCGGCGCGAGGCAGAGAAAGAGAGTGATGACTGCTGGGGGGCCAGGAGATCTCATGAGCACCTCAGCCAGCAAGGCGCGGGCCAAACCCCGGCCATCCCCCGACCAGGATTCTCGTCCGCTTGCGGGAAACACCGTCCCAAACACGAACGGTCAACCGCCGAAACTCACCTGATTCAGCCCCTTGGGGCGTGGCACGGGACTTGGTACGTCAGAACCGAGGCAAGCCCCCATGATTTCCAACGACTTGAAGAACGCCGTGCGTTCGCTGATGAAGTCCCCGGGCTTCACCTTCACGGCCGCCCTCACTCTCGCCCTCGGGATCGGCGCGAATACCGCGATCTTCAGCGTCATCAACGACGTGCTCCTGCGCGACCTTCCCTACGCGGAACCCGAGCGTCTCGTGATGTTGTGGGAGCACAACACCCGCCGGGATCGGCCCATGAACGTGGTCTCTCCCGCGAACTTCCAGGACTGGCGCGACGCCTCGAAGAGCTTTGAAGCGATGGGCGCCTTCTTCGACCGCAGTTTCACTCTTACCGGCGCGGGCGATCCTGTCGAAGTGCGAGCCACCGCGGCCACCGCGAACATCTTCGAGATGCTCGGCGCTCAGGCGCAGCTCGGGCGTGTCTTCGGGGCGGAGGATGAGAAGCCCGAGAGCGCTCTATCGGTGGTGCTCTCTCACCAGTACTGGAGAGACCGCTTTGGCGCCGACCCGGGCGTGGTGGGGCGAACGCTGACCCTCAGCGGGAATCCGGCCAACGTCATCGGCGTGCTGCCCGAGGGCTTTGGTTTCTACATCAAGGAGGCCTCCTTCAACCGCACGCCGCCCTCGGTGTGGGTCCAGGCGCGCTTCGACGCATCGAGCCGGGATCGTCGCGGCCGATACATCGCGACGCTCGGAAAGCTCAAGCCGGGCGTCAGTATCGATGCGGCGCGCGCCGAACTCAAGACGATCGCGGCCGGCCTTGAAACCCAGTACGTCGATTTCAACAAGGACTGGACGGTCAATGTCGTCCCCCTCCGCGAACAGTTCACCGCCGACCTCCGACCCGTTCTCCTGATCGTCTTCGGCGCGGTCGCCCTCATTCTTTTCATCGCCTGTGCGAACGTCGCCAATCTCCAACTCGTCCGCGCCTCGGGTCGCGCGCGGGAGTTCACGGTGCGGGCCGCTCTTGGAGCCTCGCGCATCCGCCTCGTGCGCGCCCTGCTCGCCGAGAACCTCCTGCTCGCGGTCGTCGGCGGCGTACTCGGCCTCGCCTTTGGCCAGTGGGGGCTTCAGGCCCTTCAGGGTCTGATGCCGCCTGACCTGCTCCCGGGCGAGCGCCTCGGTCTCGACCTTCGCGTGCTCACGTTCACGCTAGGCGTGTCGGTGGTGACGGGTCTTCTCTTCGGCCTCATCCCCGCCTTCGTCTCCTCGAACCCGCATCTGTCCGAGGCCCTCAAGGACGGCAGCCGTGGAGCCACCTCGGCGCGAGGAAGATGGATCCGCCAGGGGTTCGTAACCGCGCAGGTCGCCCTCGCAATGGTGGTGCTGATCGGCGCGGGACTTCTGGCACGGAGTTTCGATCGGCTCGTTTCCGCGAACATCGGTTTCGACGGCCGCAACCTTCTGACCGCGCGCGTGAGCCTTCCGACCGCGAGCTACGCCGATTCCGCGAAGGTGCAGAACTTCTATCGGGAGCTGATTCCCCGGGTGAAGGCGCTGCCCGGCGTCGTCGCGGTGTCCGGCAACGTGTTCGCGCCGTTCGCAGGCCCGGGCGCGGCGACGAGTTTCGACATCGTGGGCCGGGAGGCGCCCAAGGGACAGCAGCCGGTCACCGACGTCCGGATCGTCGGCCCCGACTACTTCGCCACTCTCGGCATCCCGATTCGCGAGGGCCGGGACTTCCTCGTTGAGGAACACACGCAGCAAAGGCGGGTCGTGATCATCAACGAAACCCTCGCCCGAAGACACTTCCCAGGCCGCAACCCGATCGGCGAGAAGCTCGCCATCAACATGAACGATCCCGTCGTGCCCAGCGAGGTGGTGGGCGTGGTTGGAGACATCCGCCATCAAAGCCTCGATAGCCCGGGCAGAGAGATGGTCTATTGGCCGCATTCCGAATTGCCGATTCCCTCGATGACCCTGCTCATCCGCACGTCGCAGAGCCCGCTCCAGATGATGCCCTCCCTTCAGCGCGAACTCTGGGCCCTCGATCGCGACCTGCCCCTCGCCGAGCCGCGCACCATGGAACAACTCATGTCCGGTACCGTGGCGCGCTCGCGTTTCACCACCTTGCTCTTCGGGCTCTTCGCCAGCCTCGCCCTGATCCTCGCGGCGCTCGGGATCTACGCGGTGGTCTCGTACAAGGTCGCTCTCGAAACCCGCGACATCGGAGTCCGGATGGCGATTGGAGCGAACCGCGGTCAGGTCGTCCGCGGAATCCTGCAAGATGGCAGCCGTCTTGCGGCCATGGGCGTCACCGTCGGCGTCCTCGGAGCTTTCGGCCTCTCACGGCTTCTCGCTTCTCAGCTTTATGAAGTCAGCAACACCGATCCCGCCACGTTCCTCACCGTGCCTTTGATGCTCCTGCTCGTCACCACCCTCGCCTGTCTACCCGCCGCGCTGCGGGCGGCCGGTGTCGATCCCATGGCTGCGTTGAGGGACGAATGATGTTTGGCGCGACCTTCTCCTCGCTCAGGGTGACTCAATGAACGACATTCGCTACTCCCTTCGAGCCCTCGGCAAGTCACGGGGCTTCACGGCCATCGCTATGCTCACCCTGGCTCTTTGCATCGGGGCCAACAGCGCCATCTTCTCGGTGGTGAACGCGATCCTGCTCAAGCCCTACCCGTGGCCCGATTCGGAGCGGCTGGTGTTCGTCTACAACACCTACCCGCTGATGAACCTGCCGAACGCGGGTACGTCGGTTCCGGACTATCTCGACCGCAGGGCCGGCGTGGCCGCGTTCGAGGACTCCGCGATGTACACCAACCAGCCCTTCAACCTCGCGAGCGACGGCGAGCCCGAGCGTATCGTCGGTCTGCGCGCGACACCGTCCCTCTTCACCACGCTGCAGTCGCAGGCCCGTCTGGGCCGGGTCTTCGGCGAAGCTCGGGCCGAGCCGGGCAACGAGAAGGTCGCGGTTCTTTCTCACGCCCTATGGCGCGACCGATTCGGCTCGGATCCAGGCATCGTCGGCAAGACGATCCGCCTGAACTCGATGCCGTACGAGGTGATCGGAGTGATGGCCGAGTCGTTCTACTTCCCCACTCCCACCAACCAGGTCTTCGTTCCCTTCGCGTTCACGCCGGAGCAGAAGAGCGACAACGAGCGCGGCAGTGAGTTCTCCAGCATGATCGCGAGAATCAAGCCGGGCGCGTCCATGGACGCCATCCAGCGCGACCTCGATCTCATCCAGACGAGAAATGCGGCGCGGATCGCCGCCTCGCGAGATTTCTGGAAGACCAGCGGCTTCGGAGGACGCGTGAACGGCTTCCTCGACCAGAACGTCGCCAATGTCCGCGGTATGTTGTGGCTGATCCAGGCCGGTGTGGCGGCCGCGCTCCTCATCGGCTGCGCGAACATCGCGAGCCTTCTGCGCGAACATCGCGAGCCTTCTGCTGTCACGGGCCATCGACCGTGAGAGAGAAATCGCGATCCGCTCCGCCATGGGTGCGGGGCGCGGACGGCTGATGCGGCTTCTGATCACCGAGAGCGTCCTGCTCTTTTCGGGCGGAGGCCTTCTTGGAGTCTTCTTCGCCTGGTGGGGTGTCCGGGCCCTCGCCGGCCTGGGCCTTTCGAATCTTCCCCGCGGATTCAGTGTGGAACTCGACGTCACGGTGGTCGCGTTCACGCTCGTCAGCGCGTTCGCCACCGGCCTCGTGTTCGGTCTGCTGCCCGCATGGAGCGCCTCGAGGCGCGACGCCGCGGCCACACTCAAAGAAGCGGGCGGCCGCAGCGGCTCGGGGGGAAGGCACACCCAGATGGTGCGGTCGGGCCTGGTCGTCGGCGAGGTCGCGCTCGCCGTGATGCTTCTCTCCACCGCGGGCCTGCTCGTCCGCAGCTTCGAGGTCCTGCAGCGTCAGGACCCCGGTTTCAACCCGGACGGCCTTGTCACCGCCCGTTTGAGCCTGCCCGGGACCAAATACGACATCCCCGAGAAGCGGATCGCCTTTGCGGACGCCCTGCTTGCCCGCGTTCGCGCGTTGCCGGGTGTTCAGGCGGCGGGCATCACCACCGGCCTTCCCTTCTCGGGAGGTAATGGATCAGCCTCCTACTCGAGCCCCGACATCGTGGTTCCGCCTGGCGCTCCCGCCCCGCATGCCCGCTACCGCGTGGTGGGCAGCGGCTACTTCGAGACCGTGGGCATGAAGCCCCTGCTCGGCCGCCTCTTTGACCAGACGGACGTACAGACCTCGCAGCGCGTCGTGATCGTCGACAAACTTCTCGCCGACAAATACTGGCCCGGTCAGGATCCCCTCGGCAAGCGGATCGTGCTCGACTCGCCGGAGAGGCCCTTCCAGATCGTCGGCGTCGTGGCGCCCATCAAGTTCCAGGGCCTCGATGAGGATGTCACGAAGGAATCGATCTACTACCCCTTCACCCAGGCGAGCGGCACGAACCTCTTCGTCGCCGCGCGTGTGCAAGGCGATCCGCTGGGCATCGCCCCCGCCCTTCGCGAGGCGGTGCGGAGCGTGGATCCCGATCAGCCGGTCTCGGACATCAAGACCATGGCCCACCGCATGGAAGACGCGTCCCTGTCGCGTCGCGCTCCCATGGTCCTGCTCGGACTCTTCAGCGGCGTGGCGCTTCTTCTCGCGGTCCTCGGTGTGTATGGCGTTCTCGCCTTCGCGGTCGCCCAGCGAACCCCGGAGTTCGGCGTCCGCATGGCTTTGGGCGCCACCCGTCGCAGCATCGCTGACCTCGTCCTCCGACAGGGCGCGTGGCTCGTGGGCATCGGCATCGCGTGCGGTCTTGGCGCGTTCCTCGCCCTCTCGAGCGTGGTCGGAAGGCTCCTCTACGGGATCGCGCCGACCGATCCCCTCTCGCTCACCATCGCCCCGCTGGTCCTGATGCTCGCGGCGGTGGCCGCCTGCATCGTGCCCGTGCGGCGAGCGACCGGGGTCAGTCCGCTCGAAGCCTTGAGGGTGGAGTAGCCCGCGCGAGGAGGCCCGTCGAGCGCACTGCCGATCGTCATCGCGAGGAGGCCGTCGAAGGGATTCCGACGAAGCGATCCTCGGGGCGCAAGCGCCAACTACGTCCCGGGCGGTTTCGTCGAAGATGGTCCCGGCCGCTCTGTGCTCAGCTCACCGCCCCCGCCGATAGCTTTCCCCGCCATCCAGAGAAACAGCCCCGCACAAACCGCATACGGAATCCTGCGAAGCCAGAAGTTGGTCGTGATCAGACGTTCGAGCAACTCGAGCGAGAGCCCATCCGCGCTCAGTCGGAGCTGGATCGGAACCTGGATAGTCGCCGTGGATACCCAGACGATTGCCTGCGCCCCGATCGCCGCCCAGACCGCCCAGACCGGGATCGCGGCAGGCCGGGCCCACAACATCAGCACGGTGAAGACGGTGCCGAGGAGCGCGGGCGCCACCAGAAACGTCAGAACGCGCGGGCTGATGAACCGATGGTAGGCCACGAACTCGGCGCTTCCGATGAGGTGCC
>JANNJB010000607.1:0-1962 GCA_031405615.1 Vicinamibacteria bacterium
CGTCGTCGGTGAGCCGATCTGGCGGTCGCCGAATCTTCCCCGAGGCGCCGAAATCAGGCTGCTGAAGGTCGAACGAGTAGGAGGCGCCGAGATGAAACCAGGGTGAGAAGTGCCAGAGCGACTCCACGTTGAGGCGCAACGCATGGAGGTTTTTGCCTCGAAGAGAGTTGCGATAGATGCCGGGGCCTGAAGCCAGTTCAAACTTCCGGGACACCCGGGTCGCCACCGTGGCCACCAGGGACTGAATGTCGAGAGCACCCGTCTTCCCCAGGGTCGTGGCCTGGCTCTTCGAGTAGCTCAAGGTCAGAAGACCTCCGCGGTTCAAGCGACGCTTCATGGTGGCGAGGATCTCGGCGGTGTAGGCGCCTTTCGCGTACCGCGGGCCCGCGCGGAGCAGCACGATCGTCCGGTCCGAGACCTCGCCGAGCCAGCCCAGCATGAAGACGTTCGCGGTCGACTTCTCTGTCTTGTCTCCACCCGTGAAGTCGAACCACCGATGCTCGTACCGGAAGCTCACGCTGTCGCGCCTCGAGATCCTTCGGTCGAAGACCGCGGTGGCGGTCATGGTGTCGGCCACGCGGCCATCCAGGGTGTCGTGGGCGATGGGGAAGGCGCCGATGAAGGTAGACCGGCTCCCGAGCCGCAGTTCGAACGCCGGGGTCACCGAGGCGCGCGTCGCCAGCGACCGGCCCAGGCCAAGGCCGCTGATCAGGTTCAACTCGCCGGGCGTCTTCGTATCGAGATAACAGGCGAACAGCGAAAGAGCGATCGACTTCGACGCTTGCGCGTTCATCGTCACTTGAGCGATGGTGCGGGCGTTGTCGGTGTCGAAGTCCTTATTTCGGGCGAAACGGTCGGCGGCGCGCGAGGCCTGGAGGTCGATGGTGAAAGGCGTCGAGCGGTAGCCTGTCTGCAGACCGAAGTTCAGCCGGGTCACGAAATCGCTCTCCGGGAACTGGGTAAAGAAGAGGTTGGAGTCCAAGGTCTGACCCACGCTCAGCATCGGCACGAAGAAGCCGCCTTGCTGCTTGGGAGGCTGTGGGGTCAGTTCCTGCGCGCCGGCCAGCGAGGACGTCATCGCCGCGAGGGCAAACCCCAGTAGCCAGGTTCGCGCTGACTTTTCGGGTTCGTTGCGTTTGGACACTGAAATTCCTCCGAGGGGACCGGGCGAATCGTTCTGAAGCAACTCGATCCGACGTCTCGGTAGGTGATTGCAAGATGTCGGCCACCTCTTTTCGGGCTATTCCCCGCGCAACCGTCGGGAATGCCCTCACCCCCATCGCAGGATCGGCGCGGTTTGTAGATTGCGCCGCCCGAAAGCGCCGACTCGGGGAATTCCTGCACGAGCGCAGGAGAAGCCTTCTTCTTTAGGGAACCATCACAATGTCGCCCGGGCGGAGGGCGAAGTTCTCCTGGGGTTTCTTCGGAGAGTTCATCTTGTCGTAGTCGAAAGGAATGCGCTTGCTGGCCCCGCCCTCGCTGCGCACGACCACCACCTTCGACCGCGCTGCGAACTCCTTGAAGCCTCCGGCCATGGCCAGGGCGTCGACGATGGTGGCCGAACTCCTGAGGTCGTAGCGGCCGGGCTTCGCTACCTGCCCGATAACCGAGATCATGAAGCTCTTGACCTCGGTGACTATGACTGCCACTTCCGGTGAAGGAACGAACTCGACGAACTTCTTCATCAGCGAGTCGCGCAGCTCCATCGGTGTGAGGCCCGCCGCCTTGACGTCGTTGAGCAGAGGGAGAGTGATCATGCCGTCGGGGCGGACCGGCACCGTGCGGCTCAGCGCGTCATTGCTGAACACCGAGATCTGGAGAATGTCCTCCGGGCCGATGCGGTATTCCGCGCCCATCTCGCCAGGGGCGGGCTTCCCTCGCTGAGCCTCGGCAAGGCTCCCCTGGGCGGCGAAAAGCGCGCTTAGCGCCAGTGACAACAGGTTCTGCATTTTCATAAGGGTT
>JANNJB010000608.1:0-6082 GCA_031405615.1 Vicinamibacteria bacterium
GTGCCCGGCCGGCCCGGAAACTGGCCGCCTTCATTGGTGAGCGTGGAGTCGTCGCGATGAGCGAAGCCGACGCTGCCCACGAGCACGCCGCGCGCGACCACGCCGCGGCCTGTGGCCCGGATCGCGCCCGTGAACTTCGGCGCGTTGGTGATGACCTGGGTGTCGACGAAGCCATCGCGGTTATTGTCGAGCGGATCGGGGTCGACGCCGAGGTAGCTGCCCTGACCGGAGATGCTGAGCCAGTTGAAGCCCACTGAGGAGGCATCGAACTCGACTTCAAGGCCCTTCATCGTGGCGTTGCCGGCGTTGAGGAACTGGCCGAAGAAGGCGCCGTTGACGGTGGTGAAAGTGCTGACCTGGACGTCTTTGTAGTCGCCGTAGAACGCAGCGGCGTTGAGCACGAGCCGGCGGTCGTTCAGCACAGACTTGATGCCGACTTCGACAACGTCAAGGATCTCGTCATCGAAGGGCAGGTCGGATCCGGGCGCGGCGAGGGTGTTGGCGCGGACGTTGAAGCCGCCGCTCTTGAAGCCGCGGGAGCCCGAGACGTATCCCATCACGGTCTCGCTGAAACCATAGTCAAGGCCGACCCGGGGCGCGAACGACGAGAACTTCTTGCTCTTGTCGAAGGACGCGGCCACCGCGAGGACCCGGGTGAATGTGCTGTCGTAGGCGGCGTTGAACACGCGCGCCTTCTTCTCTTCCGAGGTCAAACGCGCGCCTGCATTGAGGGTGAGCTTGTCGCTCAGCTTGTAGCTGCCATCGATGAAGCCCGCGATCGAATCGGTCTTCACCGTGCCGTCGGTGGTGCCGAAGCTCGAGTTCACGAAGATGTTCTTCACCACGCCGCCCGCTTCCCCTTGGAGGTAGTAGACGCCCAGGATGCCGCTCAGTTTGTTCCCGCTGTCATGAAGGAGCTGGAACTCCTGGGTGGTCTGGTTGTCGGAATAGGTGGCCGCGACATCGGCGATGCGGCCCGGCGTGGTGTCGAAGTCGATGCTGTTCTCGGAATCGGACTCGCGGTAGCCGGTGATGGAACGGAAGCGCCACTTCGGATTGATGGTCCAGTGCAGGTTCAACGCCGAGCCCATGCTGTCCGTGCTGTTGATGGGCGCAAGACCGCTCCGGGTATCGAAGATGTTCGCTTCGGGCGGGCAGGCTCCGCCGGAGAACAGCGGACACAGCGCGTTGGCGGCGAGGCGGGTCAGCCCCTTGGGCTGGGCGTCATCCCGGGTCTGGTCGTAGCTCAACTGCACCTTCACGCTGGTCGAGGGCAACCAATCGACTCCGGCGCGAAAGGCCAGAGTGTCTTTGTCCGAGACATCCTTGCCGGTGAAAAGGTTCTTACCGTAGCCGGAGTGGCGGAAGGACCCGCCGGCAACACGCGCGCGCAGCTTGCCTTCGATCAAGGCGCCGCTCACGCTCGCCCGGAAATCGTTGGTGGAGTAACTGCCGCCCGTATACGAGGCGTTGCCCCTCCACTTGTCGACGAGATCCCGGCTGACGTACTTGATCGCGCCGCCGATGGTGTTCTTGCCGTAGAGCGTGCCCTGGGGACCACGCAGCACCTCGATCCGCTGAACGTCGAAGACATCGAGCAGCGCCCCCTGGGGACGCGCGATGTAGACGTCATCCATATAGAGACCGACGCCGGGGTCGACGCCCCACAGCGGGTCGGCCTGACCGACGCCGCGCATGAATGCGGTGAGGGTGGTCGACTGATTGCGTCCCTGATAGATGGAGAGGTTGGGCACTTCGCCCTGCAGCTCGGAGATGTCGGCCACCGCGGCGACCTCCAGATCGTTACCGGTCTTGACCGTGACCGCGAGCGGGACCTTCTGAACGTTCTCCTCCCGGCGTCGCGCGGTGACGGTGACGTCTTCGGCGCGGGTCACGTCCTTGGGCTCCTCGGCGGGGGTGGCCTGGGGCGTGGGGGAGCTTTGCGGCTCACTCGCGCGAACCTTGGCGGCGGGGGCGGCGGGGGCCGCGCCCGCCTGGTTGGCCCCGAGGAAGGCGAGCGCCAGGGCGGCGGCGCTCACGAGGCGGGAACGGACGGCGAGGTCGGATCGGCTGAAAGTCATACGGTTTCTCCAGGAGAGGTGAGCGCTTCCGTTCGTGTCCACAACAAACCGAACGCCCGTTATATGAAGGACCGTATCCCGGGAGCCCCGCCCGCGTCAAGAGATTTTTCGAAATACCTTGACGGGCCGCGGGGCCGGAGAGTACTTTCTTTACATAACGCACGTTCGGTTTTAAGAGAAGCGCGCGAGGAAACCCCCAGCATGGACATCGCCGGCCTCCTGTCTCATCACGCCCGTTACCGGGCGAACCATCCCGCCGTGCTCTGCGGCGAGCACCGGCTCACCTTCGCGGAGTTCGAAGGGCGCGTGGTTCGCGTCGCGAACGCGCTCCAGGGCCTGGGGCTCGGCCCGGGAGACAAGGTCGCGACCATTCTGGGGAACTGCGTCGAACTGCTGGAGATCTACTGCGCGGCCGCGCGCACCGGGATGGTGGTGGTGCCGCTGAGCCCCCTGCTCCGGGGACCGGCGCTCAAGACCCTGCTCGACGATTCGGACACCCGGGCGCTGGTCGCCGACGGAGCGTTCGCGGAGACCCTTCTTTCGGTCCGGGACGGCCTGCCGGGAATCGCGGGCGCCCATTACCTGTTCACAGGCACCCCTCCCGCGTGGGGCACAAGCTACGCCTCTGTCGTCGCGGCGGCTTCCAGGGCGGAGCCACAAGACCCCGGCATCCACGGCGACACGCCCTTCAACATCATCTATAGCAGCGGCACCACCGGTCTCCCCAAGGGAATCGTTCATACCCATGCGATACGCGCGGCCTACTGCACCCTGTTCGCCGCGGCCTGGAGAATGACGCCCGAAAGCGTGGTGCTTCATGCGGGTTCCCTCGTCTTCAACGGGTCCTTCCTCACCTTGATGCCGTGGCTTTACCTCGGGTGCCGCTTCGTGCTCCACAAGCAGTTCGACCCTCGCGCGTACCTCGAGGCGGTGGCGGCCGAAAAGGTGACTCACGTGATGCTGGTGCCGTCCCAGATCGTGGCCCTGCTCGACTCCCCCGACTTCAACGAGACGAAGCAACCCTCGCTGGAGATGATCGGTTCGGTGGGCGCCCCGCTCCATCTCGAACACAAACAGGAGCTGGCGCGGCGTTTCCCGAACCGCCTCTATGAGCTCTACGGCCTGACCGAAGGCTTCGTGACCATTCTCGACCGCGACGACGCGCCCCGGAAAACCGGTTCGGTGGGCGTGCCTCCCGCTTTCTTCGAGATCCGGATCCTGGACGAGGAAGGCCGCGAGGTTCCAAAGGGCGCAGTGGGCGAGATCGCGGGCCGCGGACCGATCATGATGCCCGGCTCCTACAAACGCCCCGATCTCACCTCCCTCGCCATCGTCGACGGATGGCTGCGAACCGGCGACATGGGCCGCCTCGACGACGACGGCTTCTTGTACCTCGTGGACCGGAAGAAGGACCTCATCATCTCGGGCGGCGCCAATGTCTTCCCGCGCGACATCGAGGAAGTGATCGTGCGCCATCCCGCGGTGAAGGAAGCCGCGGTTTTCGGCGTTCCCGATCCCAAATGGGGCGAGGCGGCCATCGCCGCGGTGGTGCTGCGCGACGGCGCGGTGATTTCGAACGAGGACCTCCGCGACTGGATCAACCAGAATGTCGAAGCGAAGTTTCAAAGAGTTCGCGAGGTCATATCGCTGACCGAGTTCCCCAGAAACGCCGCGGGGAAAACCCTCAAGCGCGAGATTCGCGACCAGTTCTCCAATCCCTCAAAGGACGTGCTCCCCCGATGACCGAACTCCGAGAAATCACCTGGCGCAGTTCGGACGGCCTGAACCTCGTCGCGACGGAGTATGGGAGCAACGACGCTCAGAGACTCCCGGTGATCTGCATCCCCGGCCTCACCCGCAACGCCCGCGACTTCGAGGTGCTGGCGCCCTGGATCGCCTCCCTCGGCCGTCGGGTCATCGCAGTGGACCTTCGCGGCCGCGGCCGATCCGACCGGGATCCCAACCCACGCAACTACGCCCCACCCACCTACGCCAAAGACATCGTGACCCTCCTCGACACCATCGGGATTCCGCGGGCGCTCTTCGTGGGAACGTCGCTTGGCGGCATCGTGACGATGACCCTCGCATCGAAGAACCTCGATCGCATCGGGGGCGCGGTGTTGAACGACGTGGGTCCGGTCATCGCGAAGGAAGGGATCGCCCGGATTTCAAGCTACGCGGGCAAGACCCCCGCGGTCCGCACCTGGGAGGACGCGCTCACCTACGCGAAGCAGACCGGCGGAGTCGCTTTCCCGAAATGGACCGATGACGAATGGGCGGTCTTCGTCCGCCGGGTCTTCAAGGCGGGGCCCACGGGCGCGCCCGTGCTGGAGTGCGACTCGGGCGTCTTCCGTCCGATGCACCCGATCACGGTGTGGCTCCTCACGCCGATGGTGTGGGGACTGTTTCGAAAGCTCGCCAACGGCCGGCCGACGCTTCTCGTGCGCGGGAAGATCTCCGACGTGCTCGACGTGAAGACCGCGGACCGCATGAGGAAAGAAGCACCCGGAATGGGCTTCGTGGAAGTCGACGACGTCGGGCACGCGCCCACGCTGTCCGAGCCGCAGGCGAAGGAGAGCCTGAAGCACTTCTTCGCCGAGGCGCCCTAGCCCGTGCAGCAACAGGATCGGTCCGATCGCAGCCGGAAGGCGATCCTCGACAAAGCGCTCAGCCTGTTTTCGAAGCAGGGCTACCACGGCACGAGCATGCGCGACGTGGCGGCGGGAGCGGGGCTCTCCACCGGCATCGTGTATCACCTCTTCAAGGACAAGGAGGCGATTTTCCGCGCGTTGCTCGATCGTTACTTCACCATCCTCGCGGAGCCCGACTTCCCTTTCAACCGGGCTCTCGCCGAAGGGGCCTTCCCGGACGACCTCGAGAAGCTCGGCCGCGCCTCGCGCGAGAGCGTGCGCCGCTACAAACCCTACGTTGCGCTCATCTATGTCGACGTCGTCGAGTTCGAGGGGAAACACATCCGCCGCTTCTATGCGGACATGGCCCGGAAGTTCGAGTCGTCCATGGCGACCCATCCCGGGGAGAAGACGCTCCTCGCGAAACTTCGGCCCGGCGTCTCGCCGGTTTCCGCGGTGATGCTCGCGAGCCGGTTCCTGCTTCACTACTACGCGGTGGAGATCGTCTTCGGGGTCCGCAACCACTTCGGAAAGAACTCCGAGGATGTGGTCAGGGAAATCGCGGACATCCTGCGCTACGGCATGCTGCGCCGGTGAACTCCTGGAGCGATTCGACGAGATGAGTGAAAAGAACGAACAAGTCCCGTACGGACTGGATGAGACGCCGGCGACAAGGGGCGCGTGGATAACCCTCACCATCCTCATCGTCGTCTACGTCTTCAACTTCGTCGACCGGCAGATCCTCGCGATCCTCGCCGAGCGCATCAAGGCGGACCTTGGGGTGAGCGACGCGCAACTCGGGTTCCTTTACGGCACCGCGTTCGCGGTCTTCTACGCGGTGTTCGGAATTCCCCTCGGGCTGCTCGCGGATTTGGGAAACCGGCGGTCGGTGATCGCCGCGGGCCTCGGGTTCTGGAGCCTGATGACGACACTCTCGGGATTTGCGAACAGTTTCCCGCAGCTTGCCCTGGCGCGGATCGGGGTGGGCGTGGGCGAAGCGGCGTCGGCGCCGGCCGCGTATTCGATGCTCTCCGACCTGTTTCCAAAACGCCAGCGCGCGACCGTGCTCGCGCTCTACTCGGCCGGCATCTACATCGGTTCGGGACTCGGCCTGTTCATCGGCGCCCAGATCGTCGAGCGATGGGATCGGGCTTTCGCTATCGGAACCGCGCCTTTTGATCTTGCGGGCTGGCAGGTCGCGTTCCTGGTGGTCGGACCTCCGGGAATCCTCCTGGCCCCCCTCCAGCTGTTGATTCGCGAACCCGTTCGCGGCGGGCGCGAGGGCCTCGCGGCCAAGGCGTCGCATCCCCATCCGGTCCGCGCGGCGCTTCTCGAAACCGCATCGCTCATGCCTCCCGCGTCTTTCGTTTT
>JANNJB010000609.1:0-5162 GCA_031405615.1 Vicinamibacteria bacterium
CCTACAACGCGGTCGAAACCTATCGGCTGAATCCCAAAGGCACTATCGACACCGTCTTCACGTTCAACAAAGGCGCCTTCGATGGGCCGGCCAAGCGCTACACCCCGCGCGGCTTCATCAAGGACAAGGTGAACAACTCGACCTGGGGGATGCGGTTCATCTGGCCCTTCAAGTCCGAGTTTCTGATCACCTATCTGGACGAGAACTACTCTCAGACCATCATCAGCCGGAACAAGCGCGATTTCGTCTGGATCATGGCGCGGACGCCGGAGATTCCGGAGGCCGACTACCAGAAGCTGCTGCTCGAACTGACCGCCCAGGGATACGACCTCGCGAAGCTGCGGAAGGTCCCCCAGCGCTGGCCGAGGGGCCGCGAGACCGGACCCGGCTTGAACTAGGATCGCGCTCCATCCACCGCGAGGAGCGCTCATGAAACCCGACGCCGCCACCGCCCACCCGGACCCCGAGACCCAGTGGCGGACGCAGGTTTACGTCACCGGCGCTCCGCAGCTGACCGTCCGCGCCGTGGTCGTGGGCATGCTGCTCGGCGTCGTGATGTGCCTCTCGAACCTGTACGTGTTCTTCAAGACCGGCTGGTCGATGGGGGTCACGATCACCGCGGCGATCCTGGCCTTCGCGACGTTCCAGGCGCTGCAGGCGCTCAAGCTGGCCCGCAGGCCGCTGGGCCTGCTCGAGAACAACGCGCTGACCACGGTGTCCTCGGGCGCCGGCTACATGACGGGCGGCGGCAACATGGCGGCGTTCGGCGCATTGCTGATGGTGACGACCGTGCGCCCGGACACCCTGTCGATGGTCCTGTGGTTCGGGGCGATCGCGGCGCTCGGCGTGTTCGCCGCCATTCCCATCAAGCGCCAGCTCATCAACAAGGAGGCGCTGGTGTTCCCCACGGGCACGGCCACCGCCGAGACGCTGCGCGCGATTCACTCGGGGGAAGGGGAAGGTGCCAGCGAAGGGCGGCGTCAGGCCAGAGCACTCGGTTACGCCGCGATGTTCGCCGCGCTGCTCACCTGGTTCCGCGACGCCAAGGCCGTCTTCATGCCGTTCAACGTGCCGGCCGTGATTCCGCTGCCGTTTACCATTTCGGGACGCGCGGCCGCCGAGTGGACCCTTGCGATCAAGAGCGAGGTCGTTCTGGTGGGCGCCGGCGCGCTGATGAGCTTCCGCACCGCATGGTCGACGCTGCTCGGGGGCCTGCTGACCTACGGTGCGCTGGCGCCGGCGCTGGTCGAAAGCGGCCTCGTCAAAACCGTCAGCTACAAGGCGATCGTCGGCTGGACCGTGTGGCCCGGGGCCTCGATCCTGGTGGCCGCCGGCCTGACCTCGTTCGCGCTGGACTGGCGCAGCGTCGCGCGCTCGCTGTCCGGCCTCACCGGAATCTTCCGCAAGAGTACCGGCCCGACGGACCCGATGGACGCGATCGAGTGCCCCGGCTGGTGGTTCCCGGCCGGCTTCGTGGTGCTGGGCCCGATCGTGGTCGTGCTGATGATGACGCTGTTCCAGATCCCGTGGTGGGCGGCGATCGTGGCGGTGCCGATGGCGGTGGTGATGGGCTTCGTCGCGGCCCGCGTCACCGGCGAGACCGACATCACGCCGACCAAGGCGCTTGGGCCGGTGACCCAGCTCGTCTACGGCGCGATGACGCCGGGCAACCTTTCCGGCAACATCATGGCGGCCAACGTGACCGGCGGCATCGGCCTGCACGCGGCCGACCTGCTGACCACGCTGAAGACGGGCTGGCTGCTCGGCGGCGACCCGCGCGTGCAGTTCCGGGCCCAGCTCTTCGGCGTGCTGGCCGGCGCGGCCGTCGTCGTTCCCGCCTTCAACCTGCTGATCCCCGATCCGACAGTGCTCGGCACCGAGTCCTGGCCGGCGCCCGCGTGTCTGGTGTGGGCCGGCGTCTCCGAGGCCTTCGCCAACGGTCTGGGCGCGCTCGACCCCGTGGCCCGCAGAGGGATCCTGGTGGGCCTGCTGCTGGGCATCGCCCTGGCCCTGCTGGAGCGCTTCGCACCGAAGGGCGTCAAGCATCTGGTGCCGTCCGCGTCGGGCCTCGGCATCGCCATGGTGATCCCGGGCAGCAACTCGATCGCCATGTTCCTCGGCGGCCTTCTCGCGTGGCTGCTGCGCCGCAAAAACCCCGCCGCCGCCGACCGCCTGGTGGTGCCGGTGTCTTCGGGGCTGATCGCGGGGGAGAGCCTGATGGGCGTGGCCGTCGCGCTGATGATCGTCGGGGGCTGGCTGGCCCGATAACGCGGCGGGGCCTTGGATCGTGCGCCGTCCGGCCGGGTTCAGACCATCAACGAGGGGTATCGGCGGTCCGCTCGACCCCGAGCAACGACACATCGTCGCGCAATGAGCCGCCCGACCACTCGCGCACGCGGTCGGCGATCAGATCCAGACCTTCCCGAAGGGGGCGATCGCGGTATCGACCGATTTCCGCGACCAATCCCGCGTACCCGAACTCCTCCTCCGCGGCATTGAGCGCCTCGGTGACGCCGTCGGTGTAAAAGTACAAGCGATCGCCCTTGCGCAGGGTCACCGTCTCATCCTCGAACCGCGCGTCGTCGATCATGCCGATGGGCAGACCGCTGCCGTTGACGGCCGCGGGTGGAGCATCCTTCGCCAGAAGAACGGGCAGGGGGTGGCCGGCCATCACATAGCGGAACTGCCCGGAGGATTCGTCGAGGATGCCGTAGACCAGTGTGAAGTATTGCCGCGTGCGGTCCATCGGGAACTGCCGATTCAGGCGCTCGGCCACCCGCGAGGGCAGGACGACATCGGGACCCGCCTCGGTTTCTTCCACGAGAAGCGCCCCTTCAACCGATGGCGACAGAAGGTGGTTCAGGGTGAACGAGAGCAGCGCCGCCCCCACTCCATGGCCGCTCACGTCGAGCAGATAGAGCCCCACCTGTTCTCGGGGAAGCGGGACAATGCCCACGGCGTCGCCCGCCAGATCCGTGCAGGGTCGAAATGCGTGAGCCAGCCGGAACCCGCGCATTTGCATTTCCGGCGGGGGAAGCAGGGTTTGCTGGATGCGCGCGGCCAGGCGCACGTCTTGTTCAAGCGCTTCTTTCGACCGTCGCAACGCCTGCTCGACCTCGCGACGCGCGGTGACATCCGACTGCACTCCGATGTAGTGAGTGACGGCGCCCGTGTCGTCCCGAACCGGGGTGATGGAGAGACGATTCCAGAACGTCGTCTTGTCCTTGCGGTAGTTCAGGATTTCGACCACACACTCCCGCTGCTCGGCCACCGCGGCGCGAATCTCCGCAACGGCCAGTGGATCAGTCTGGGGCCCCTGGAGGAAGCGGCAGTTCCGGCCGAGGACTTCGGTCACCGGATATCCGGTGATGCGCTCAAAACCCTCATTGGCGTAGATCAGCGGTCGGTCGGGCAGGCGTGCGTCGGCGATGGTTACGCCTTCGGCAGCCACATCGAGGGCGCGGTCTTTCAGCGCGAGCTGATCCAGAGGCGCGCGCTCCTCGAGTCGAGCCGGCTTCATCGCTTCTGCCCGAAGGCCCGTCGCGGCCGCCTGCTTTCGCCGCCCACCGAGGTCCGGCTTGTCCCCACGATCACCGGTCCCTCGAACATGGCCAAAACTACCACGCCACCCGGGCGGGTCGATCTGTCGATTCGTTCGTGCCCCGCAAGATGGAGGGGTGGATGGTACTCTCGCCTCCGCACCGGTGATTGGAATGACTCGCGCAATCGTGGTCTATGTTGGGATCGCCCTGATGGGAGTGCCGTCGATGGCCCAGACCCCACAAACGCCGCTGTTCGCGTTCACGTCGCCCGACGCGGCCGAAGCGTGGCAGGCCGTGAACGATGGCGTGATGGGCGGGGTGTCCGACGGCCGGTTCCGGATCACACGAGCGCAGACCCTGGAGTTCTACGGGACCCTTTCCCTCGAGAACAACGGCGGCTTCGCCTCGGTGCGATCCCGGCCCCGCACGCTCGGCCTGCAGACGGGTGACACCCTCCTGGCCCGCGTGCGCGGCGACGGGCGTGAGTACCAGTTGAACCTCTACATGTCCGGGCGAAGGACGGCTTTCTCGTACCGGGCGCCCGTGAAGACGCGCGCGGGCGAATGGATCGAGGTGGCGACGCCGCTGGACCGGTTCGAGGCCACCTCGTTCGGCGAGGTCCTGCGGCGGGCGGGCCCGGTGGATGCCCAGGGCGTCACATCGATAGGCTTCCTGCTGGCCGACAAGAACCCCGGCCCGTTCGTGCTGGAAGTGGCGTGGATCAACGTGATCAGCGGACGATGAGGCGCCCCGCTCAGGAGACGCCTTGGAGCACACACGCGCCGCGAAGGCTCACGACCTGCACGGTCCAGATGAGGCCGACGAGCGCCCAGGTCGCGGCGACGTGCGCGGCAAGCAGCGCGCTCATGTGCCGAAGGGGTCTGGTCTATGTCCTCAGGGAGGACATTCCGCCGTCCACACCGAGGACCTGCCCGGTAATCCAACGGGCCTTCTCGCTCAGCAGAAACAGGGCGAGGTCGGCCACGTCCTCGGGCTGGCCAATCTGTTTGAGGGGATGGCGGTCACGGCTGCCTTGAATTCGCTCCTCCGTGGAAAGGAGGCGCGCGGTCAACGGAGTCTGGGTGAGAGAAGGAGCCAGCGCATTGACCCGGATGGAAGGCGCCCATTCGGCGGCCAGCGACCGGGTCAGCCCCTCGACCGCGCCCTTGGCCATGGCCACCGATGTGTGAAATGGCATGCCCTGCTGCACCGCCACCGTGCTGAACAAGACCACCCCGGGGTGCCGACCGGCCTTCAAGGCCTTTCCCGCGGCCTGGAGCACGCGCACCGCGCCGAGGGCGGAGATACGGAAATCGTCGAGGAAGTCCGTCTCCTTGAGAGCACGAAAGGGCTTCAAGTTGACGGTGCCCGGGCAGTAGGCGATCCCGTCCAGGGTGTCTGGCCAATCAAGGGTGGCGAGATCACCCTCGAGCACGTCGGCCTGAGTCTCCCGGAGCGCCTTGGACGACAAACCTGAGAGCCGGCGCGAAAGGCCCACCACGGCGTGGCCTTCGGCCAGCGCTTTTTGGGCCAGCGAGAATCCGATACCGCTCGAGTGGCCAACGATCAGATAGGTTCTTGGCATCCGCTCGCGCTACCGCGGATCTTCACCGAGGAAGG
>JANNJB010000610.1:0-2423 GCA_031405615.1 Vicinamibacteria bacterium
GGGTCATCGAGAAGGCCCACGAGTGCAAGGAGAACGAAGTCGACGCGATCAACGTCGCGGACGGACGGCCCGCGCGCCTCGGCCCGCATGAGCGCGCAGTCCATGTGTCTGCTCACCCAACAGCAGACCGGCCTCGACACCATCCTTCACTACACCTGCCGCGACCGCAACCTCCTCGGCATCCAGTCGGATGTTCTGGGCTGCTACGCGCTCGGCCTGCGCAACATCCTCTGTATCACCGGCGACCCGCCCAAGCTCGGCGACTACCCCGACGCGACCGCGGTGTACGACGTCGACTCGATCGGCCTCATCCGCATTCTGTCGCATCTCAACCGCGGCTGCGATCTGGCGGGCAATCCGATCGGTCCGCCGCTCGGGATCCACATCGGTTGCGGCGCCGATCCTTCCAAACCCGACTGGGACAAGGAACTGCGCCGACTCGAGGAGAAGGTGAAGGCGGGCGCCGAGTACATCATGACCCAACCGGTCTACGACCCGAGGCAGGTCGAGAAGTTCCTCAAGGCGATCCAGTATCTGAAGACGCCGGTGCTCATCGGCTCGCTGCCTCTCTATTCGCACAAAAACGCCGAGTTCCTGCACAACGAGGTCCCGGGCATGATCATTCCCGAGGACATTCGCGAGCGGATGCGCGCGGCGGGCTCGGGCGAGAAGGCGCAGGCGGAAGGCGTTTCAATCGCACAGGATGCGCTCCGCGCCGGAGCGGACCTCGCCCAGGGCGTGTATGTCATGCCCCCGTTCAACCGAGTGGATCTGGCGCTGCGCGTGGTCGAGATTCTGCGATAGTCGGGGTTCCCCATGATTCCGGCGCTTGCCCTGAGCCTCGCTGTTGCCGCCGCTTCCGCGGGGGCGGCGCAGGATCCGCCGGTCAAGCCGCGCGTGCCCCTGACCTTCGCGACCGAGGCCCGCACCGTCAATCTGACCGTGACCGTCCGCGGCCTCGACGCCAAACTGATGAAGGATCTAACCGTCGCCGACTTCTCGGTCTTCGAGAACGACAAGCCGCAGCAGATCCAGTATTTCGCGCGCGTGTTCGATCCCTCGCGCGCGGATGACGAGGGGCAGGAGGGGGCGCCGGATCCGACCACGATCGACCTCGGCATGCTCTTCGACACCAGCACCAGCATGGCCGACGTGCTGCGGCTGTCCCAGAACGCGGCGACGCAGTTCCTGGAATCGATTCCGCGGGCGCGCGAACTGACCACGGTCTTCTTCGATTCGGACATCCGGATCTCGCGGTTCTCCGGCGAAGGCCAGCAGGGACTCTTCGATCGCCTGCAGAAGGCGAAGAGCAGCGGCATGACCCTCCTCCGCGACGCCATCGCGGTCTACCTGTCGCGGATTTCCGATGACCCTGGGAGGAAAATCATGGTGCTCTTCACCGACGGCGAAGATTCGAAGAGCGAGATCTCGGTGCCGGAACTGCGCGACCTGGTCCGGGCCAGCACGGTGACCATCTACCCCATCGTGTTCGGCGGGAAATACACCTCGACGAGCGCCGGCCTCACCGCGAACGCCCTGATGCGCGACCTCGCGGAGATGACCGGCGGTGAAGTCTTCACACCCAAGACCTTCAAGGATCTGGCGCCGATCTACGACGGCCTCCTCGACGAGCTCGCCGCGCAGTACGTGATCGGCTACATTCCGGAGGAAAACCCCGCCCCCGGCGAGCACCGGCTGCGGGTCGACGTCAACCGCCCGGGCGCCAAGGCCCGCCATCGCCGGGGATACCGCGTCGCGCCGCCCGAGAAGGAACGGAAGTAGTAGCGAACGTCGCGGTCGGAACGGGTTGTCGCGCTAGGCCCCCGCCTGCGCGGGGGTGACGTGGGTGTCCAACCAGCCGATAGTGGCTCGTTTCTCTGGAACCTGAACGACTAGAATGCACCGGCGTGGCCACCTTCGATGAGTTTCTGAGTCTCGACCTGCGGGTGGGCACGGTCATTTCGGCGACGCCGCTCGACGGAGCGATCAAGCCGGCCTACCGCATGGAGATCGACTTCGGGCCGGAACTCGGCGTGAAGCGGTCGTCGGGGCAGTACACCGTGAACTACCGGCCCGCGGAAATGACCGGCGGCGAAGTCTTCACGCCGAAGACCTTCAAGGATCTCGCGCCGATCTACGAAGGCCTCCTCGACGAACTCGCCGCGCAGTACGTGATCGGCTACATCCCGGAGGAGAACCCCACCCCCGGCGAGCACCGGCTGCGGGTCGATGTCAACCGCCCCGGCGCCAAGGCCCGCCATCGCCGCGGGTATCGGGTTGCCCCGCCGGAGAAGGACGGCAAGTAGCGAAACGTCGCTGGCGGGAGAATGTCGAGTGATGAACATGGGCGGGTGAAATTCTCCGGGGTGAGAGCTCGCACTCTCGTAGAGGAACTATGCCTCCGCCTGAATTGAGAATACCTC
>JANNJB010000611.1:0-7253 GCA_031405615.1 Vicinamibacteria bacterium
GGGGTCGGGTCGGACACGCCGCCTGCCCCTCAAGACGAACTAGATGGAAGAAAGTTGAAGATCAGATTGATCCACCGAGTCTCATCCCGCAGGGGCGCATCGTCGTTCATGGTCGCGCTGGTCGTGGCCGCGCTCACCGTCGGTTGCGGCGCCAGCCGCGCACACCGCAGCGGCCAGAAACACTCTGAACGAGGTGATTGGGATCTCGCGGTAGCGCGGTTTACCAGGGCGCTGCAGGCGGCGCCCAGGAACATCAAGTACAAGATCTCCCTCGAAAACGCCAAGATCCAGGCGAGTCGGATGCACACGGACAAGGCCCGGCAACATCTCCAGACGGGGAGTCTGGTAAAGGCGCTCGAGGAGTACGGGATCGCCGCGAACTACGACCCCTCCAACAAGGCGGCCACCGACGACATGGCGGTCCTTAAAGCCCGCATCGCGAAACTGGAGGCGGACAAGCGTCAGGCGAAGGAATTGAGCGCCCGGCGACCCCAGGACGCGAGCCTTCCCGTTCCGCTTCTCTCTCCCCGGTCGCCCGTGCCTATCACTTTGCGGATGACCGCCTCGATAGAAAAGGTCTACCAGACCCTCGGCACCCTCGCCGGCGTCAACGTTGTCTTCGATCCGGACATGCAGAACAAGGAGAAGACGATCACGTCGAACATCAGCGGCGTCACTTTCCAGGAGGCGTTGGATCAGGTCGGCCTGATCAACAAGAAGGCGTACCGCGTTCTCGATCAGAACACCCTCCTCATCTTCGACGACACCAACGCCCAGACTCGACAGCGTTGGGACGATCAGGTCATGCGGACTTTCTATCTCGAGAACGTGGAAGCGAAGGATCTGGAGGCGCCGCTTCGAACCGCTCTGGGCGCGCAGACCAAGGTGTCCAAGAACGACACCACCAACGCCATCACCGTGATCTCGACTCTGGACGAGATGGCTCTTGCCGACCGCTTTATCCGCTCCAACGACAAGCCGAAGGGCGAAATCCTGGTGGAGGTGGAGATCCTCGAAATCAATCGGACCAAGGCCAAGGAGTATGGCCTCCAGCTCTCGAACTATCAGGCGGGGATTGAACTGCAGCCGACGGGGGGGGAAGGAGAGGTGTCAGGAGGACTGACGAACCTCCGCGCCCATCTGCTTTCCTCCTTGAACGCGGCCGACTGGATCGTACAGATCCCTTCGGCCCTGTTCTCGAAGTTCCTCCACGATGAGTCGATCGTGAAGATTCTCTCTTCGCCCAAGGTACGCGCGTTCGAGGGCAAGAAGGCGACCTTCAATGTGGGAACGGACGTACCCATTCCCCAGTTCTATCCAGGCTACGCACAGACCGGCCAGCCGGGACAGGCCGCGGGCGGGTTCGGAGGAACGACGAGCGCTCAGTACAAGACAGTTGGCGTGAATCTGGAGATCGACAAGGCCAAGGTCACGGCGAACGACGAAGTCACCATGGAGTTCAAGGCGGAGTTCTCACTGATCGGTGAGGACAAGGTGTTCGGAACCGGCGCGAATGCGGTCAACTACCCTCAGTTCCTGACTCGGAAGCTTGAGAACACGCTCAGGTTGACCGACGGTGTCACTGCGGTGATCGGCGGACTTCTCCAGGGCCGCGATGCTCGAACGCTCAAGGGCGTTCTTGGTCTCGAGTCAATCCCGCTGGTGAACAAGATCCTCGGGGGTCAGACGCGGCGCGATGAGGAAATCGAGATTCTCATCTCCCTCACGCCTCACATTCTCCGGGCGCCGAACGTCCTGCCCGAGGATGTGGAACCGCTCTACCTCGGCTTGCGCAACAACCTGAAGATTCCAGGCGTTCGTCCCCTCTTCGGCCCTGAGATCGTGGAACCGGAGCCGGAGCCCGCACCCACGCCGCCCGCCATGACTCTGCCCGTGCCAGCGGCTGTGGCCACGCCGACCCCAACACCTTCCCGCAGTGCGGCAGTCGAGAAGGAGGACGTTAGCGACGAGAAACCGGAGGCGGCTCCGGCTCCAACGCCGCCATCGGCTCCACCCGTCTCCGAAACGCCCGGGGGTGGACCCCTCGCTTCCCGTTCAGCGTGGGACCGCACCGAAGTCCAGATGAAGGTGGGCGAGATCCAACGCGTTGCCGTGAACCTCTTCAATGCACGATCGGTGAAGGACGTTTCGATCGCCGTGAGAACCGATTCGCCCTCCATTGAGTTCGTCGAGATCGGACCGGGACAACTTCTCTCGGTCGACGGAGTCCAGGTCCTGACCGAGCGACAGATCGAAGGGTCGCGGGCCTCAGCCCAGCTAAGACGAGCGACACCGCTCGCCGGCGGGACCGGCACGGTGGTCATCGTCGGGTTCCGCGCCAACCGTCCCGGCGAGGCGACGATCTTCGTCGAAAATCTTTCCCTGAGCTCTGGAACCACGCAGAGCCCGGTTCCGCTTGCCGGAGCCGTTCGTGTTACGGTGAACCCATGATTCATGCCAGCGCTGTCGCCACGCGGCTGGGACGCCTGAGTGCCCTCGCTCTCGCAAGTCTGGTCTGCGGATCCTGCGGTCAGGCCCTCCTGACCGCTCCCGTGGAGTCCACGATGTTCATGTCCGTGAATCCTCCGTTCATCGCCGCCAACGGCGACACCGCGATTGTGAGCGTGTTCATTATCGAACCCGCGGGTACGCCGGTTCCCGACGGCACGGTCGTTCAGTTCTTTGCGAGCCTCGGACAGATTCCCGAACAAGGAAAGACGAACGACGGAGTCGCCAGGGTGACGTTCAGGTCCGACGCGCGTTCGGGCGTGGCGAAGATCACCGCCTTCTCGGGCGTGACCACCACCGACCCCATCGATGTCACGATTGGGGCGAAGAGACCGACGAGAGTGGTTGTGGGTCTCCTCGACCCCAAGATAGATCTCAAGAGCGGCTCAAACACCGCTCGCTTCAAAGTGACGGTCCTCGATGTGGACGGCAACCCGGTGTCGGGCGTTAATGTCCGCTTCTCCTCGAGCGACCCGCTCGACACGGTTCTGGACAGGACCGACCAGCCGACCGACAACAACGGTGAAGCTGCCGCGCGTGTCCAGACAAGAAGGACCACCGCGGGCACAATCAAGGTTCGCTACGAGATCCTCTCCGCGACCGAATTGAACGGCGTTATCGAAATCTCGGTGATCGAATAGGGTCCGCCGATGACGATCAGGGCGACGAAGGGATGGCTAGGATTCGGCTTGGCGTGCGCCATGGCTCCCGTCGCGGACGCTGACACACTTTTCCTCAGCACCGGGAAGACACTCAAGATCGACGCGCTCACCTGCGAGGTGACTACGTGTACGGCGACGCTCGCGGGTGGCGACGTGAGGCTCCGGGCGGTGGATGTTCTCCGTGTCGAGCCCGACGAGCTTGTCGATATCGAACCCGCGCTGCCAGTGTCTGCCGAGGGACGTTCGGCAGGCGAATCGAAGACGCCCCGCACCATCGAACAGATCGTCGCCGATGCCGCCCACAAGTACGCCCTGCCGCGTTCGCTTGTTCGCGCGGTGGCCCGCGCCGAATCGGCGATGAACCCAGGCGCGGTTTCCCCCAAAGGAGCCCAGGGTGTCATGCAACTCATGCCCGGCACCGCGAAGGAACTCGGCGTGCGGGACGTCTTCGACGCGGCCGAGAACATCGACGCCGGCGTCCGCCTCCTCCGCCAACTCCTCGAGAAGTACGACGGCCGTGTGGCCGAGGCCCTTGCGGCCTACAACGCGGGCCCCGGCGCGGTGGCCCGGCACAAAGGCGTGCCGCCCTATCGCGAGACCCGCGGATACATCCGGAAAATCGTCAAGGATTTCGAGAAGGCGGAGAAGAAGGGCGAGAGCGCCGAGTCCGGGAAGAAGCAGTGATCCCGCCTCGTCGAACGAGCGAGGCCGGCTACTCGATGGTCGCCCTCATCGCGATGCTCGCCATCATGTCTTTCGCGCTGATGCTCGCCCTGCCTTCATGGCGCTACCTCGCTCAGGATGACAAGGAACAGGAGCTCATCTTCCGGGGTCGGCAGATCTCGAACGCTGTGGCCAGGTTCCAGAGGAAGAACGGAAACGCCCTTCCCGCGTCCTTCGAGCAGCTCGTCCAGGGAAAGTACCTGCGCAAGGCCTACAAGGATCCGCTCACCGTGGATGGCAAGTGGCGCATCCTGCGTCCCGGCGAAGGTCTGGCGCCGAGGCCGGGTGTTCCCGGCGCTCCGGGCGTGCCCCCCGGCCGTCCGACACCGTCACCATCACCGACCGCCACCCCGGTCTTTGGTGGAAACTCCGGCGCTCAGACCGGACCGATTGCAGGGGTCGCGAGTCTCTCCACCGAAACCGGCATCCGCTCGGTCAACGGCACGAACAGCTATAGCCGCTGGATCTTCGCGCCGAACGTGCCCTTCGTGATCGGGGCCCCCATCATGGGCGGAAGACCACCCGCGGGCGGTCCGAACCAGGCTCCGCCTCAACAGGGCATGCGCGCGCCCGACGCGGAACTACCGCGCATCTCAAGGTAAGGGTGAGGGCGAAGGCGCAGGGGTTGGCGGAGCGGTGGGCGGCGGAACCAGGGGCCGACCGAATGGCCGGGGTGCAAACGGGGAGGGCATGTTTGGCGTGGCCCCCTGCTGCGGCGCGACGGGTGTCGGCGTTGGTGTCGGTTCGGGCGTAGGTTCGGCTTGAACCTCTTCAACCGGATCGTCGTCCACCGGCGGCATCGTAGCGCGCGGGTTTCTCGGCGTCGCGAAGGGTTGCGGCCGCGCCGGCGTGGATCCTCCCCCTGCTGACCCGGAGGTATTTGACGCCGTGCCGAAGATCATGAGAGCCGTGACCTTCGTCCCCGAGAGATCGAACACGATGCCGTAGTTCAGGTTCTGCCCTTCGAGCAGACGGTTGAGGGTGTGCGCGACCGTGGGCGTGTCAACCTCGGCGTTGAACAACATGGCGGAGGGCCGGGCGCCATCGTAGGTGACCTTGAAGCCGGCCACGCGCGCCAGGGCGTCGATGGTTTCCGCGAGCGTTGCGGACGACACCTGAATCCTTGCTCCAGTCGCCGTGATCGTCACCACCGGTGCGGCCGCGCGAACCGTTCCGGTGAGGGGAACGAGGACGGCCACGGTGACGAAGGCGACGACCATCCTCAACCGTAGCCGGACTCGAGGAGCGGGCCTCATCCGATCACTCTAACGGGTGGAGTTGTTTGCCGTTCGAGTGGAGACTGGGACGGGAGGCAGGAGCGCCACACTCTGGCTCGCGGCCTTCAGGAAGGCCGGACGATCTTCTGCCCGGAGGGGCTCGGCGGGCGGGCTCTGGATACGCATGGGGTCGGCCCACGCGCCGTTCTTCATCATGCCGTAGTGAAGGTGTGGACCGGTGGCGAGACCGGTGGCGCCGACCAGCCCCATGAGGTCGTTCTGCGAAACCCTCTGGCCGCCGCGCACCAGGATCTTCGAAAGATGCCCGTAGTAGCTGGTGTAACCGTTGGTGTGCCGCACCACGACGAGTTTTCCGTAGCCGCCCTGGACTCCCGCGGTCAACACCGTTCCGTGGCCGATGGCTCGAACGGGCGTGCCATGGGGAGCGGCGAGGTCGGTTCCGTTGTGGGCGCGCGTCCGGTGAAGGACGGGATGGAACCGGCCCCTGGAAAAGCTCGAACTCACACGCGTGAAGCGGAGAGGCGACTTGAGGAACGCCTTCTTGAGCGGTTCACCGGTGGGCGCGTAGTAGGCGGAGTTGCCGTCTTCGCCCTCGAACCGGACCGCGCGGAGGGTGCGGCCGGAGCTCACGAACTCGGCCGCGAGGACCTTGCCATAGCGGCGGAGTTCACCGTCGAGGTAGAGCTTCTCAACCGCCACCCGGAACGTGTCGCCCCTCTGGATCGCGGTGTTGAAGTCGATGTCCCAGGCGAAGATCTCGGAAAGTTCCATCGCGAGTTCGTCGCGTTCGCCGATCTCATCGATGGTCTCGAACAGGCTCGAGTTGATGACGCCCGCCGCGGTGCCCACGCGAACCTCGTAGCGCCGAGCGCTGATGTCCGCGTGAAGTCCGCTCTCGCGCCGCGAAACCCGGAGCGTTCGCAATTCGTCGATTACGTAGGAGAACGTCCGCAGTTTGCCCTCGGGCGTGACGGAGACGCGGAAGGGCTGGCCGGGACGCACGTCTTTGAGGTCGTAGTTGTCGCGGGCGGTGGTGACCAGTTCGTGGATCTCCCGTGGGCTGATGACGCTCGAAAGTGCCGCGGCAAGCGTCTTGCCGCGTTCGATCTGCCCCCGCACGACCGAAAAGCCTGGCTCCATAGCCGCCATCGCGAGCGACTCCGTCCTTCGGGCAAAGAGGGAGTGATCGATGGGCAGCACGGCGAGACCCAGGGCGATGACGAGTGAAAAGAGGAGCTTCTTCAGGGGTTTACGTCCTTCTGCGGAGTATAGGCCCGGCCCCGTGGTCTCGCGCAAGGCGTTGGTGCCCCGTCCTCGATCTACAGCCAACATTGGCGGGCCGATGCATCTCCGCTGCCTGCGTTGCTCGTGCCCCGAGGGCAGGCTGCGCGCTCGTTGCATATGTTCAATATGCGGCCTCCTCGGCGCCTTGGCATCGGAGCGCCTCGACCCGCGAATGCTGACTGTAGATCGAGGACGGAGCACTAACGGCCCGGATCCAATAAAATGCGCGGCACATGAACGCCCAAGCCGTGGCCGTACCTTCGGTCCTTGAAACCTTCTCGATGGGCGACGCCTCGCTCGAGCCGATTCGCGAGAAGGTCCTCGCGGGGAAGCGGCTCTCCTTCGAGGACGGTGTGGCGCTTTACCGCACGAACGATCTGCTCGGCCTCGGCCGCCTCGCCAATCACGTGCGGGAGGCCAAGCACGGCGACATCGCTTACTTCGTCTGCAACACGCACATCAATCACACGAACGTTTGCGCCGCCACTTGCGACTTCTGCGCGTTCGCGGCGAAGACCGGCGAACCGCGCGCCTACACGATGTCGCTCGACCAGGTGTTCGCGGATGTGGCCAAGCAGCCGAAGCAGTGCCGCGAGGTTCACATCGTCGGCGGACTGCATCCCGACCTGCCGTTTCAGTACTTCATCGACATGCTCAAGGGCATCAAGAAGATCCGCCCCGACATGCACGTCAAGGCCTTCACCGCGGTGGAGATCTTCTTCTTCCACAAGCTCTACAAGAAGTCCGTCGTCGAGGTGCTCGAGACCCTGAAGGCGGCGGGCATGGACTCGATGCCGGGCGGCGGGGCCGAGATCTTCAACAAGGAAACCCGCAACAA
>JANNJB010000612.1:0-1959 GCA_031405615.1 Vicinamibacteria bacterium
AAATTCGAGATGTGGGTGTGCGCATCCGAAAGACCGGGCACGAGAGTTCGTCCACCGACATCGATGGTCTTGATACCCGCAGCCGCGGGCGCGCCGGAGATGTTCTCGATCCGGCCGTCGCGCAGGACCACCGTCTGATTCGTGGCTATGCGCCCGGTTCGAACATCGAGCACGTTCGCACGAATCAGGGCCAGGGGCTCGGTGGCCTTTCCGGCCTGCGCGAACGCGACGGCGCCGCAGCCGGCGGCAACAAGGGCTAGAGAAAGGGTCCTGGATGCGAACGGTTTCATGCGAGCGGCCTCCACAGGGTGACTGGCGGCAACTATAGAGCGCTGGGGCGACCCGGTGTCCCGAAGCCCAACAGTCTCCCGATCGCGTATCCGGCGGGGAGGCACAACAGGGCCTGGAACGGCAGGTTCATTCGCTGGTCGCGTGTGAGGTGCATCAGGGCGCCCATCAGGAGAAGGTACGCGATCAGGCCAAGGAGGGGCAGGGCGGCGGCCCGAGCGCCGCGGTCGGCGACAAGGAGTGCGAGACCAATCAGACCGACACCGAGGAGGATGTCCTGCAGGAAGGGGATCTCGCGAAAGGGCAGCGGTCTTCCTTCGTCCCTCAACTCGCCCCTCCTCGGATAAATGAGGAAGTTCCCGAGCTTGATCATGTAGTTCCGCAGGAAGTGAAGGGGGTTCTGCGCCATGTAGAGAAGCGTTCTCCGGGCGTAGGCGCGATCCTTGAGATTCTCCTCGGGTTTCCCGTCGACATCGATGACGCCGGCGAAACGCTGTTCGATCTCCGGATCGCGAAAGAAGTCGGCTCGGCGATACAGATCGTCCCAGAAGATCATGTCGGAGCGCGCGGCATCGAGATGCGGATTGTTCGCGAGAGCGAGGAGCACGCCCCCGTTGGTCGAAACCGGATAGACGTGGCCGTAGTGAAGGGCGTTGCGAAGGATCCACGCGCCGGGCAGAGCCCACGCAGCGAGAACGAAGACGAGGACATGGCGCCACCGCGAGGACTTTGCGGAGGACATCCACACCCACGGAATCAACGCGATCGCGAGCAGGCTCGGGACCGGTTTGAAGGTCACAGCCAGGCCGAGCAGACCTCCGGCAAGCGCGAAGCGCCAGAGGTCCGGCTTGCGCTGCGCGGCAGCGGCAGCGAGGGCGAAGGCGAAGAGACACGCGATGTAGTTCGTCTCCGGCACCAAGGTCCCGACGTAGTAGGTGAGCGGGAAATAGAGGGCGAGCAGCCACGCCGTGGCCACACCCGCGTTCTCTCCCCATAACCGCAGGGCCAGCCGAAACCCGAGAAAGATGGTCAGGGTGGAGATGACGGCCTGAAGCATCCGCATTTCCTGAAATCTGACGGAGGGCGAGAGCCACTTGGAAATCAGGATGAAGACCGCCTGGCCGGGCGGGGGTATGAAGTTGGTTGGATACGTCGGGAGCCAGCCTTTGCCCGCGAGCACGGACTCCGCCATGCCCTGGTAGTAGCGGCGAACGTCGGTTCTCTGGTCGACGTCGGGCGCGTAGATGCGTGAGACCGAGTCGAAGCGCGCCGCTCCGCCGAAAAGCAGGGCCGCGGTGACCAGCCAGAACGGGCGCCGCGTCATGAGCCCACCTGGGCCTCGGGATTCCCGGACCGGAGCGATGGTGTCCGTCGGGACCCCAACCAGGTCACCGTCGCCAGAATGGAAAGCGCCACGAGGTGCGCCACGAACGCCTCATCGGAGAGGCTCGGACCCTGAAGGTTGTAGTAGTTCGCAGGCTCGTGGGCCTGCGCGAACATGTCCGCTCCCGACCATCGCCACCAGAGCTTCGAGAAGAGCAGACACACCGCGGCCGCGGCCGCGACCACTCGTGAGTCTCGCAACCACGGCTCCATGGCGAGAACCGTGCACAACCCGATCAAGGGCCAGTTCGCGTTCAGCCGACGGGACTCGGTATCGAGGGCCTGAAG
>JANNJB010000613.1:0-4800 GCA_031405615.1 Vicinamibacteria bacterium
CTTCAAGCCATCGTCGTACGAGACGTAGATGCCATTCTCGGTGCCGAGATACAACATCTTCGGACGCTTCAGGTCCTCGCGGATGGCGCGGGCGAAGTCGCGCGCCGCCACACCGTTCACGATCCTCGTCCAGGTCTGGCCATAGTCGTCGGTGCGGTAGACGTAGGCCGCGAAGTCACCGCGACCGTAACGGTTTGCCGCGACATAAGCGGTGCCCGCGCGATGGGGCGACGCTTCGACGATGCTGATGCGCGCGAACTCGGGCAGATCCTTGGGGGTGACGTTCGTCCAGGTCTTCGTCTTGTCGCGAGTGACGTGAACGTAGCCGTCATCGGAACCGGTCCACATGACGTTGCGATCCCTGGGCGAAGGTGCGAATGTAAAGATCGTCCCGTAGGTTTCAACCCCGGTGTGGTCCTTCGTGATGGGTCCGCCGGAGTCGCCCATGGTGGAAGCGTCGCCGCGGGTGAGATCGGGGCTTACTTTCGTCCAGCGCTGGCCTTCGTTGGTCGAGAGCCAGAGGTGCTGGGAGCCAACGTAAAGCTCGCTCGGATCGTGAGGCGAAAGAACGATCGGGAAGGTCCATTGGAAGCGCTCCGCGATCTGGCCCGAGGGATAACCCATAGGATTGTCGGGATAGGGGTTGATGGCGCGGGTCTGGCCGGTCGAGCGGTCGAACTTCGAGATGTAGCCGCCGTAGCTGCCGGCGTAGAAGACATCGAGCTTTGTCGGATGCGGAGCGATGTAGCCGCTTTCACCGCCGCCCGCGGAATAGAAGATGGGCGCGGTGCGCTCGCCGAACATGCTTTCGGAGGACTGAGAAGAGACACAGGCGGTGGAGTTGTCCTGCTGAGCGCCGCACACGTGATACGGAACGTGGTTCGTGGTGGTCACGTGGTAGAACTGGGACGTCGGATAGTCCTGCTCCGTCCAGGTCTCCCCGCCATTCACAGTGACGTTGCCGCCGCCATCGTTGCCCTGGACCATGCGCTTCGGATCGTCCGACGCGATCCACAGATCGTGGTTGTCGCCGTGGGGTACGCGGATGGTGGTCCAGGTCTTTCCCGCGTCGGTGGTCTTGTGGAAGCCGACATTGAGGACGTAGACCGTGTCCTTCGCCTTGGGATCGGCGTAAAGGCGCGTGTAGTAGAAGGCGCGCTGCCGTTGTTCGCGACGATCGGTGACGAGCTTCCAAGTAGCACCGGCATCGTCGGACATGAAGAAGCCGCCCTCCTCCGCCTCGATCTGCGCGTACAGGCGGTTCGAGTCGGCGCCCGAGACCGTAATCCCCATCTTGCCCAGCACGCCCTTGGGGAGACCTGGGTTTCGCGAAATCTCGGTCCAGGTGTCGCCGCCGTTTGTCGACTTGAAGATGCCGCTTCCAGGGCCCCCCGACGACATCATGTGCGACATGCGGAACGCTTCCCACAGCGTCGCATAGATGACATTTGGGTTGTTCGGATCGAGGGTCAGATCCACCGCCCCCGTCTTGTTGTCGCGGAAGAGCACCTTCTCCCACGATCCGCCGCCGTCCTTTGATCGGAAGACGCCGCGTTCCTCGTTCGGACCGGCGACATGACCGAGCACCGCGGCATAGACGAGGTCGGGATTGGTGGGGTGAATCCGAAGCCGCGACACCGTCTGGGAGTCCTTGAGACCGACGTGCTTCCAGGTTTTGCCGCCGTCGGTGGTCTTGTAGACGCCGTCGCCCTGGGCGATGTTGCCGCGAAGTTGAGCCTCACCCATGCCGATGTAGACGACATCGGGATTGGACGCCGCCACCGCCACTGCGCCCACCGAGGCCGAGTTGATCTGTCCATCGGTCACGGGGCGCCAGTTGGTGCCGGCGTCGGTGGTCTTCCAGAGACCGCCGCCCGTGGCGCCGAAGTAGTACTCATGCGGCCGGGCGACGCTGCCCGCCACCCCGATGCTCCTGCCGCCGCGCTGAGGACCAAGGTTGCGCCACTTCAACGACCCGAAGGGGCCGGCCTGCGCGCCGGGGGCGACCGCGGGTGGCTGGGCCTTGAGGATGACGGGGGTGAGCGCCACCGCGGCGACGAGTGCGAGCGGGGTCAGTCGGAAACGGGTCGTTGTTCTGAACATTGTGGCTCCCTGGACGAAGGCGTGGTGGCGAACGAAAGCTTTGTCCGGAGATTCTATCGGGGGCATCGGGATTCCACGTTTCTCTCGCGCAGCTTCTATCCTCACAAACTCCAACATGAAAATCCTCGCCATCGAGAGTTCCTGCGACGAAACCGCGGCCGCGGTTATCGAGGACGGCCGGCGCATTCTGTCGAACATCGTCTCGACCCAGATCGAGATCCACGCGAAGTGGGGAGGCGTCGTCCCCGAACTCGCATCGAGGCGTCATCTCGAATCGATCGGCGCGGTGGTCGACGAGGCGCTCAAGATGGCGGGCACAGACGTGGACTCCCTCGACGCCATCGCGGTGACCTACGGACCGGGTCTGGTGGGTTCGTTGCTCGTGGGACTCGAGTACGCGAAGGCTCTCGCGTGGGCGCACAAGAAACCGCTCATCCCCGTCCACCATATCGCCGGACACATCCACGCTCCGTTCCTGTCCTTCGACCACATCCCATTGCCCACCATCGCCCTCGTCGTCTCGGGGGGGCACACCAGCCTCTTCCTGATGAAGGAACTCGGGGTGTACGAGCTTCTCTCCCGAACGCGCGACGACGCGGCGGGGGAGGCTTACGACAAGGTCGCGAAGCTCCTGGGTCTTGGTTACCCGGGCGGGCCCATCGTCGACAAGCTCGCCGCGACCGGGCGCGACGACGCCGTGTTCTTCAAGATGGCGAAGATGAGCGACGGCAAACCCGATTTCTCCTTCTCCGGTCTCAAGACCGCGGTTCTGCATTACGTGAAGAAGAACGGAATTCCGCCGTGTGAGTCGCGGGATGCCGTCCCGGACAACGTGCGCGATCTTCTCGCCTCGTTCCAGAAGGCGGTGGTCACGGCCCTCCTTCGACGGCTCAAGGACGCGGTCGAGCTTCACCGACCGGCGAGCGTCATCCTCACCGGAGGTGTCGCAGCCAACTCTCGGCTCCGACGAGACGCGCAGACCCAGATGTCGCAGATGGGCGTCCCGCTCTTCGTGCCGCCGCTCCATCTCACCACCGACAACGCGGCCATGATCGGAGCGGCGGGCGCGGTGGTCTTCGCGCGCGGTGTCGTGGCCGGCTCGAATCTCGAAGCCGCGCCGTTTGCGACCATCGGAATGTGACGCGCAGCCGGCTTCGGGCGGCGGTGCTGAAGATCCTCAGCGCCGGTCTCGCCGCGGTGGCGCCCGACCGGCTGGTGGCCAAACACCTGCGCTCTCGTGAGGTCCGACGTCGAATCGGAACGGCGTCGCGCGTCTTTGTCGTGGCGGTGGGAAAAGCCGCGATCCCGATGGCGCAAAGCGCGCACCACATTCTCGCGGATCGAATCACCTCGGCCATCCTGATCGCGCCTTCAAAGGCCCAGCACATGCCGCGCACCCGCAGTTTCGTCGCGGGCCATCCGATACCGAATGCCGCGGGAATGCGCGCGGCCGCCGCGGTGATTCGAATGCTCGAAGAAGCGCAACGCGGCGATGTGATTCTGCTTCTGCTCTCTGGTGGCGCCTCCGCTTTGATGCCGGCGCCGATTGCGGGAGTGTCCTTGCGCGAAAAGCAGCTCCTCACCCGATGGCTGCTGGACCGAGGCGCCACTATCGCGGAAATGAACGCGGTGCGGAAGCAACTCTCGCGGCTCAAGGGCGGCGGTTTCGCGCGCCTCGCCGCGCCCGCTGACGTGATCACGCTCGCGTTGTCGGACGTCCCGGGCGACGACCCTGGCGTCATTGGGTCCGGGCCGACGGTTGCGGATCCAGGAGCCGCAGCCCTCGCCCGGCGAACGATCGCAAGGCTCCTGAAGGACTCAGAGATCACGCCCGGGGTGGCGCGGGCACTCGCGCGGCCGAAGGCCCGCACGGGCCGAGCCCTGGCTTCATCGACCCGGGTGATCGGCTGCGGACGGACCTTCGCGACCGCCGCATCGAAAAAGGCGCGCGAACTGGGCTTCGCGGTTTCCCTCGGTATCGGCGACCTTCGCGGCGAAGCGCGGAGCTGCGGTCCCCGAATCGTGGAGCGGTTCCTGGCGTCCTCCCGGCGCGGGGCACGTTGTCTGATCGCCACGGGGGAGACGGTGGTGAAAGTGCGCGGGCGCGGGCGCGGAGGTCGAAATCAGGAGCTGGCGCTTTCCGCCGCACCGGCCCTGGCCCGCGGGGGGCGCCCCCTGGTCCTCGCCGCGTTCGCCACCGATGGCGTGGACGGAAACTCGTCCGCGGCAGGCGGCATCGTGGACGACCGAACCGAAGCGAGGGCCAGGGCGCGAGGCGTCTCGATCACGGCGGCGCTCGACCGAAACGACTCCGCCACGGCACTGAAGCGACTGGGCGCGCTCCTCGTTACCGGCCCTACACAGACAAACGTAGCGGATCTCACCGTCTTGTTGGGATAACCTTGCGCCTTCCCCATGGCCGACGAAGATCCTCCAGCTCCTCCCCCCGACGAGCAGAACTCCGCCCCGGCCGAGGAAAGCACAAGGACCCGGCTCGCCGAGGCGCAGCTCGAGCAGGCCATGGACGGGTATCACACGCTCCGGGCCGAGAACGAAGCCCTGCGCGCTCAAATCTTTGAACTTCATGAGAAGCAGCGGTCGGTCACCCAGGATCTGGGCGCCTCACTCGAACGCCAGAAGCGCGCAGTGGCGCGGGAACTCAAGAGCGAACGGGAAACGATCTACGCGCGCTACATC
>JANNJB010000614.1:0-1647 GCA_031405615.1 Vicinamibacteria bacterium
TGACACTCCGCTTCATGCCGCCTGAAAATGTTCCAACTTTATCTTTCTGTCGGTCACTCAAGCCAATGATATCCAACACTTCATCCACGCGGGTTTTGAGCGCGCCGCCGCGCAAGCCATACATCTTGCCCCAGAAATCCAAATTCTCGCGGGCTGATAGATCGGGATACAAGGCAATATCCTGCGGCACAACCCCCAGCGCAGATTTTGCCAGAAGCGGTTCGCGGCTGATGGAATGTCCTATAATGGACGCGTCGCCTTCGCTTGGGTCAAGCAAGCCAGAAAGCATGGAAATGGTTGTGCTTTTTCCCGCGCCGTTCGGTCCGAGCAGACTCAACACTTCTCCAGCTTCGGCGGAAAAACTCACGCCTTGCACAGCCTGTAATTCACCAAATGATTTTTTTAGATTATTAACTTCGATTGCCTTGGACATAATTGATTTCCTTTTTTTTCTCTTTCCTCTCCAAATGCGACCTACTCGACGAGCGCCAGTCGCCCGGCCGGCGGAGACCTGGGTCGGGTCGAGCCCGAAGATTTGAACCCCGCCCTTTCCTCGGCGATCGCCTCCCTGAGACCGGGAGAGGTCTCAGCACCCGTGGCGGTTGACGGCACCTACTGGATTCTCAAGGTGCAGGAACGCCTCGCCGACGAGGTGACCGCCTTCGATCAGGTGAAAGAGCGCCTGCAGGAGGAACTCTCGCGGGTCAGGTTCGAAAAGGTCTACGGCGACTACATCGCGGACCTGAAGAAGAACGCGGTGTACACCGTCTATGTGCGCGAGGCCCCCACGACGATCGGTCGCCGGTCCAAACCGGCGCCGAAGCCCGTCGCGACCGATGATGAGTTCTCGACGTCCGGATCCGCGGCGCCTGAACGCATCACCGTGCCCGCGGCGCCCCCCCTGCCCACGCCAACGCCGGAACGCCGCTAAGCCGGGGCCGCCCGCAGAAGATGTTTGAGCAGGACGAAAGTGTCGGCGCGATCGTCCGTGGTTTCGTCCGCAGAATTCCTCGCGGACGGGCCGCCACCTACGGGACCATCGCGCGCGCAGCGGTGGTGGCCGGACGTCCGATTGGAGGCGCGCGAACCGTGTCCTGGATCCTCGCCTCCCTCAAAGCAGGTGACGACACGCCATGGCATCGTGTGGTCGGCGCCGGCGGCCTGATCCTGCTCCCCGATCGCCGCGGCGCGCTTCAGCGGAGTCGCCTCAAGGCGGAGGGCATCCGCTTCACGAAAGGCGTGATCGAACCCCACCACCTCGCCGACGAGACCGTGATTCTCGGCCGCCCGGCCCCGCACTTGTAGGGGCAACCCTTGTGGTTGCCCTTTTCATATGGGATATCAAGGGCACCCACGAGGGGTGCCCCTACACCGTCGGCGGCCCGGTGAGGATGTCGAACTGCTCCTGACTCAGTAGAGGATCAGCTTCCACGCCGAGGGGCTCCGACAGCAAACTCGATATGGCCGACAGGAAGCCGCTGTCGCGCTCCTCGAGCAGCACTTCCGCGACCGCGGGAGCCGCGCGCAGCGTCAGCTTCTGCGCCTTGAGCTCCGAAGGCAGCTTCCGGATCTCGTCGTAGATCTCGGTCAGGATGGTGGGTACGCTCTTGACCCTCCCGACCCCGCCACATTCCGGGCAGGTTTCGC
>JANNJB010000615.1:0-3282 GCA_031405615.1 Vicinamibacteria bacterium
TACGAAAAGGCCCAGCTCGCGAAGTACGGCATGCCCGGCGTCTGGGACTTCGCCTTCGTCGACATGTGGTCGCCCGGATATCTCGCCTTCATGTCGAGCAACCACAACGGCATCATCCGCATGTACGAGACGTTCGGCAACGGCGGCGCCACCACGATGAAGCGGACGGTATCACGTCCGGGTGCGGGCGGCGGAGCGGATCAGACCTCGCGTGAGTGGTATCGCCCGTGGCCTCCTTACAAGGAGGTCGTGTGGTCGATGCGTAACAACACGAACTACATGCAGACCGGCGTGCTCTCGGCCCTCGAACTCACGTCGAAGTTCCCGAAGGTCATCCTCGAGAACTTCTACAAGAAGAGTTTCAACTCGATCGAGTCGGGCAAGAAGGAAGCGCCGCATGGTTTCGTGATCCCCGGCGGTCAGAAGGATCCGACGCGCGTGGCCATGCTCGTGAACCTGCTTCGCATTCAGGGCATCGAGGTCGGCAGGGCCACGGGCGAGATCAGCGTCAAGGACGGCAAGTTCCCCGCCGGTTCGTACGTGATCAAACGTGATCAGCCTTACGGCCGTCTCGCCAAGATCCTGCTCGAGAAGCAGGCCTTCCCCGAAGGCAACCTCCGCACCTACGACGACACCGGCTGGACCATGGGTCTCATGAACCAGACCGACGTGAAGGCGATCGCCGATGTGGCGATCCTTCAGGCCGCGGTCGAACCGGTCGACCTGTTGAAGCCCGTCGGTTCCCAGGCGGGAACCGGTCGGTTTGTCGCGGTTCTGAATCACGGCTCGAACAACATGGCGACCCTGCGTTTCCGCCTCAAAGCCCTGCGGACCCTCACGAACCAGAAGTCCGTGAGCCATGCCGGAACGGAGATCCCCGCAGGCTCGTTGTGGTTCGACACCCAGGGCCAGGACGCCTCCGCGGTCAAGGCCGCGGTCGAGTCTCTCGGTCTCACCGCGGTGAGTTCGGACACGGTTCCCTCGGTTCCGACGCACGAGGTCGATCTCCCGCGCCTTGCGATCTTCACGACCTGGGGGAACACTCAGGAAGTCGGCTGGGTGCGTCACGCGTTCGACTATCACCAGATCCCGTTCACGCTCATCTACAAGGAGCAGGTCAAGGCGGGGAATCTCCGCAGTCAGTTCGACGTGATTTTGATTCCGAACCAGGGACGCACCGCGAAGGGCCTCGTGTTCGACGTGCCGAACCGCGGCAAGGCGCTGCCCTACAAAAAGGACCCGAAGTTCCCGAGCCTCGGCGGGTATGGCGAGTCGGACGACATCACCGGCGGCATGGGCCTTCAAGGTGCGGGTGAGCTCGAGAAGTTCGTGACCGAAGGCGGGTCCCTCATCACGCTCGCCGCCGCGAGCTACTTCCCGCCAGAGTTCGGTCTCGCCAGCCAGGTCGACGCGCGCGCGCCCTCCGCGGCGTTCTACGCGCCCGGTCCGATCATCGAGGCGGAGATTCAAGCGCCCGAGAGCCCGGTCTTCTACGGCTACGCCGGCAAGACGATCCCCGTGCGCTACGGCAACGGCCCTCTCCTCACCGTCCCCGAACTCGAGAAGGATCGCGTCCTGATGAAGTACCCGGGCGGCGATCGCTCTATCCTCTCCGGGCTCATGCGGGGGGCTACGGAAATCCGCGACCGGCCGGCTATCGTCGACCTGCCGATCGGCAAAGGGCAGATCGTCCTGTTCGCCGGCAACCCCTGCTACCGCTTTCAGAACCACGGCGAGTTCGGAATGTTGTTCAACACGATCATGCACTGGAATGATCTGCTGAATTTCAAAGCGCCGCCAGCACCTCCAGCTCCCGCAACACCGGCGGGTTCCTAGCGCCGTTCGAAGCCCCTACCTGCACGGAGTTACCCACGTCACCCCGGCGAAAGCCGGGGCCTAGCGCGAAATCCGTTCTCCGAGCGCGAAGTTCCCACCGCGTAACATAGGTCGTGGATTCCTTCACTCCGTATCTCGACCTCGCTATCCAGGCGGCGCGCGCCGCCGGGGATCTACTGCGGGCGGACTTCCATCGCACGCTCGGGCCACGCGGCGAACACGACAAAGCCCCCGCGGACACCGAGGCCGAGCAGGTTATCCGCGGAATCCTCCTCGCCGGCGAGGGAGACTGGGGTTTCCTCGGCGAAGAAACCGGCCGCGTGCCGGGCGCGCCTGGAGCCCCGGTGTGGGTCATCGACCCCAACGACGGAACCCGCGACTACATCCGCGGGCGGCGTGGAAGTTCGGTGTCCATTGCTCTTGTCTTTGAGAGACGCCCGGTGCTCGGTGTGGTGCACCCCTTCGGCTATCCCGACGATCACGGCGCCATCTACTCCGCGGTTCAGGGCCGCGAGGGAGTTTGGAAGAACGGCGCGCCTGTAGCCGCGAAGCTTCCCGAGAGACTGAGCGAGACGGATGTCGTTCTCGTCTCGGGCGGAGGAGACCGTGCCGCTCGTTCGAACCTTCAATGCACGAAGCCCGCGCGGGTGATGTCGATTCCGAGCATCGCGCATCGGCTCGCGAAGGTGGCGGCAGGAGAAGCCGCCGCGACCACGTCGCTCTACTCGCCGAAGTCGTGGGATTTCGCGGCGGGGCATTGCCTGATCCTCGCCGCGGGCGGCGCGCTCGTTGATCAAAACGGGGCCGATCCGGTCTACGACGATGAGGCGAATGGAACCGCTCCGCGGCTCTTTGCCGGCTCACGCGCGGTGGCCCTGGAGTTGTCGAGAAGGGACTGGGACCTCGCATTCCGCTCCGAGCGGGAGACTTCGATGCCGATCGTGCGGCTTACGAAGGGCGGCGGAGTCAAGGACCCTGCCCTGCTGTCCCGCGCCCAGGGTGCGCTCCTTGGACTCCTCGTGGGCAGCGCGCTCGGCTCGGCGCAGCGAACGCTCGTCAATCATCGACACGCCGCCGGCCAGATCGGCTCGTCGGGAGAAATCGCGATCGCGTGCGCGCGCTCGATCCTCGATCTCGGCTCCGACCACAAAAGCCTTCGCGTCGCGTACGCGGCGTGGGCGAATTCGTCTCCTTCCGAACCCGATCGCGCGTTCGACGCCGCGGCCGCGCGTCAGCCGCTTACCGACAGCCTGTCCACAACCGCGCTCTCGCGAGTGACCCCGCTGACGTTGTGGGGGCACGCCGCCGATCCCTCCCTGCTCGTCGCGAAGATCCGAGCCGATACCGAATTGACGCATCCCTCACCCGTCGCGGCAGCCGAAGACGAGCACCTCGAGGTCGTGGCGACGGTCGTCGAAGCCGTGGCGGGGCGCGTCGCGGTGTTCG
>JANNJB010000616.1:0-2643 GCA_031405615.1 Vicinamibacteria bacterium
CAGCGCCGCGCCGATTTTCATCGTCGCCGCTGATCCTCAATATCCACGGCGGCCCGCACGCCGCTTACGGCCACACCTTCTTCCACGAGGTGCAGTGGATGGCCGCGAAGGGCTACATCGTCCTCTATCCCAATCCTCGCGGCTCGACCACCTACGGCCAGGACTTCGCGAACATCATCCAGCACAACTATCCGGGCGACGATTCGAAGGACCTGCTCGCCGGAGTCGATGAACTCGTGAAGCGCGGATGGGTCGACCCCGGCAAGCTCGGCGTGACCGGAGGGAGCGGGGGCGGCGTTCTCACCAACTGGATCGTGACGCGTGACCATCGTTTCAAGGCTGCAGTGTCGCAGCGTTCGATCGCGGATTGGGCGGGATTCTGGTACACCGCCGACTTCGTTTTGTTTCAGCCGACCTGGTTCAAGGCCGCGCCGTGGCAGGATCCCAAGGACTTCGCGGCGCGTTCCGCGATCACTTTCGTCGGCAACGTGAAGACGCCGCTCATGCTTATCGAGGGCGAGGACGATCTGCGCACGCCGCCCCCGGATGGCGGTGAACAGATGTTCCGTGCGCTCAAGTACATGAAGGTCGACACGGTCATGGTCCGCTTCCCGGGCGAGACCCACGAACTCTCCCGCTCCGGCAAGCTCTCGCACCGCGTCGAGCGGCTGCAGCATCTCGTGGGCTGGTTCGACAAGTACATCATGGGAACCCCGAAACCCGAATACGAGGTGAAATGACGCCTGCGACGAACGTCAATGTGAACGTCGCCGCGTAACGACGGCCCGTAGGGGCAGCGCGCAGCGCGCAGCCTCCCCTCGGGGGACGCTGCGCGTGCCCCGCAACCCTGGATCCGTTCAACGGACCGTAAAAGTGCGCGTTGCTTCGTTCCACACGCGCGTACGGCCACAAATGTTGCTGAACGTTTGCGGGATTTCGCGTGCGGTAGCGGGATTTCGCGCTAGGCCCCGGCTTTCGCCGGGGTGACGTGAGTGCCCAATGGCCATCATCGAGAAATCGGGTTCGGGGCACACTACCAAGCAAATTGGACCTCTCGTCACCCCCGCGCAAGCGGGGGCCTAGCGCGAACTCCCGTTCCCGACCGCGACGTTCCGCGACCCCGGCGGCACGTAGTGGAACCGCACGAGATACACGTTCTCTCCGCGACCGTGCTTCGCGACCTTCAGGAGATCGATCACGCCCTTGAAGCCCGACGCCCGTGCGAGATCGGGCGTGATGTCGGAAAGGCTGATCGGCAGGACCGAATCCACCTCGATCTCACCCGCCTCCATGCGATAGCGGTTGCCGACCTTCACGCGCGGGGCCATCCAGATCCGAACGCTGCACGTGATCTCACCCCGCCGGATCCCCTCGCGAAGGCGTTTGGTGAAGAGCATCACGAAGACGAGGCCGGGACGGCCTGGGGGCCTACCCCCGCGCCATGTCGGCGTCGACCATCATGCGGACGAGGGTCTTGAAATCGACCGCGGGCTTCCAGCCGAGCTTCGTCTTCGCCTTCGTCGGGTCGCCGAGGAGCAGATCGACCTCGGCCGGACGGAAGAACCGCGGGTCGATGACCACGTACTTCTCCCAGTCCAGCCCCGCGTGCGTGAACGCTTCGACGAGGAAATCCTTGACCGACCAGGTTTCGCCGGTGGCGACGACGTAGTCGTCCGGCTGGTCCTGCTGGAGCATTCGCCACATCGCATCGACGTAGTCGCCCGCGAAACCCCAGTCGCGTTTGGCGTCGAGGTTTCCTAGATGGAGGTCCTTCGCCTTGCCCTTCTTGATCGCGGCGATGCCCAGCGTGATCTTGCGCGTGACGAAGTTCTCACCGCGCCGCGGGGACTCATGGTTGAAGAGGATGCCGTTGCTGACGTGCATCCCGTAACCCTCGCGGTAGTTGACCGCGATCCAGTGGCCGTAGACCTTGGCCACGCCATAGGGCGAGCGCGGGTGGAAGGGAGTGGTTTCCTTCTGCGGGGTTTCGACGACCTTGCCGTACATTTCCGAACTGCCGGCCTGATAGACCCGGGTCTTCTTGAGGCCTGCCTCGTGCACGGCGTCGAGGAGGCGAAGGACGCCGAGGCCGGTGGTGTTGCCGGTGTACTCGGGCATCTCGAAGGAAACCTTGACGTGGCTCTGCGCGGCGAGGTTGTAGATCTCGTCCGGGCCGATCAGCTCCAGCACGCGGGTGAGGCTGGAAGTGTCGACGAGGTCACCGTAGTGGAGATGGAGGTTGTCGCGGACATGGTCGATGCGCCAGGTATTGAACGAACTCGAGCGCCGCACGAGACCGTGAACCTCGTAACCCTTCTCGAGAAGGAGTTCGGCGAGATAGGAGCCGTCTTGTCCGGTGATGCCGGTGATGAGTGCTTTTTTCATTTCTAATCAACAAACCTGTACTTAATGAGAGTCCAGAGGGCGGGGAACCCGTCCCGCCACGTGATCTTCTTGCCCTCGGAGTAGTCGCGGCCGTCGTACGTGATCGGGACCTCGTAGACCCGGGCTCCGGCCTTGAAGAGTTTCGCCGTGATCTCGGGCTCGATGCCGAAACGGTTCGAATGGAGGGACATCGGTTTCAGAATGTCCGCGCGGATCGCCTTGAAACACGTTTCCATGTCGGTCATGGTGGTGTTGTAG
>JANNJB010000617.1:0-6188 GCA_031405615.1 Vicinamibacteria bacterium
GAGGACATCTACGAGCTGACCTACTTCCGCAAGGACGGGAGCCGGTTCCCGGCGGTGGTCTCGGTCACCGCGCTGCGCGACGCGCAGGACGCCATCATCGGGTATCTGCTGATCGGGACCGACAACACCGCGCGCAAGCAGGCGGAAGAGGCCCTGCTCAAAGCGGGAGCGCTCCAGAGCGCCATCTTCAACAGCGCCAACTTCTCGAGCATCGCGACCGACGCGAAGGGCGTGATCCAGATCTTCAACGTCGGCGCCGAGCGCATGCTGGGCTACACCGCGGCCGAGGTGATGAACAAGATCACCCCGGCCGAGATCTCCGACCCCCAGGAGATCGTCGCGCGCGCGACGGCGCTGAGCCTGGAGTTCGGTACGCCCATCACGCCCGGCTTCGAGGCGCTGGTGTTCAAGGCCTCGCGTGGGATCGAGGACATCTACGAGCTGACCTACTTCCGCAAGGACGGGAGCCGGTTCCCGGCGGTGGTCTCGGTCACCGCGCTGCGCGACGCGCAGGACGCCATCATCGGGTATCTGCTGATCGGGACGGACAACACCGCGCGCAAGCGGGCCGAGGAGGCTCTGCTCAAGGCGGGCGCGCTGCAAAGCGCCATCTTCAACAGCGCCAACTTCTCGAGCATCGCGACCGACGCCAAGGGCGTGATCCAGATCTTCAACGTGGGGGCCGAGCGGATGCTTGGCTACACCGCGGCGGAAGTGATGAACAAGATCACTCCCGCGGACATCTCCGATCCGCAGGAGGTGATCGCCCGCGCCAAGGCCTTGAGCCTGCAGCTTGGGACCCCGATCACACCCGGCTTCGAAGCGCTCGTATTCAAGGCCTCGCGCGGCATCGAGGATATCTACGAGCTGACTTACTTCCGCAAGGACGGCAGCCGCTTTCCCGCCATCGTCTCGGTCACCGCCCTTCGCGACGCCCAGGAGAACATCATCGGCTACCTGCTCATCGGGACCGACAACACCGCGCGCAAGGAGGTCGAGGCGGCCCAGGCGATCCTCGACCAGAGGCTCCGCGATCAGCAGTTCTACAACCGCTCGCTCATTGAGTCGAACATCGACGCCTTGATGACCACCGACCCGCAGGGCATCATCTCCGACGTCAACCAGCAGATGATCGCGCTCACCGGCCGCACCCGCGACGAGCTGATCGGCGCGCCCTGCAAAAACTTCTTCACCGACCCCGGCCGGGCCGACGCCGCGATCAAGCGGGTCCTGACCGAGAACAAGGTGCGGAACTACGAGTTGACGGTGCGGGCGCTCAACGGCGAGGAGACGGTGGTTTCCTACAACGCCGCCACCATTCACAACCGCGACCGCAAGCTGCAGGGCGTGTTCGCGGCCGCGCGCGATGTCACCGAACTCAAGCGCTTCGAGCGAACCCTTCAGGAGAAAAACGTCGAGCTGGAGCACGCGAGCCGGATGAAGTCCGAGTTCCTCGCCACCATGTCGCACGAACTGCGCACGCCCTTAAACGCCATCATCGGCTTTTCGGAGGCGCTCAAGGATGGACTGGTCGGGAAGCTCAGCGACCCTCAGTCCGAGTACATCGGCGAGATCTTCACGAGCGGACAACACCTGCTTTCCCTGATCAACGACATCCTCGACCTGTCCAAGGTCGAGGCCGGAATGATGTTGCTCGAACTCGAACCCGTCGATTTGAAGGCGCTCCTCGCCAACAGCCTCACCATCGTGCGGGAGAAAGCGGCTTCTCAGCGGATCTCGCTCGAGCTCGACGCGGCCCCCGACCTCGGGACGCCCGCTCTCGACCAGCGCAAGACGAAGCAGATGGTCTACAACCTTCTCTCGAACGCGGTGAAGTTCTCGGCGAACGGCGGCCGGGTGACGGTGCGGGCGAGGCGGGTCGCCCGAGGCGAAGTGGGCACGCTCCGCGTGGCCTGGCCCGTGCACACCTTTCTGCTCGCCGAGAGTGAGCACAAGGAGTTCCTGGAGATCAGCGTCTTAGACACCGGCATCGGCATCTCGCAGGCGGACATGACCCGGTTGTTCCAGGCCTTCTCGCAGATCGACAGCAGCCTCGCCCGAAAGTTCGAGGGCACGGGACTCGGGCTCGCCATGGTGAAACAGCTCGCGGAACTGCATGGCGGCGCCGCGGCGGTGGCAAGCGCCCCGGGCGAGGGCGCCTGCTTCGCGGTGTGGCTGCCCCTGCGCTCGGCCGCTTCTCCCGGGCGCAATCTCCAGGGCGCTTCTTCCACCTCGGCCACGGCGCGCAAAGGCGCCGACCTCGACGAACGCACCGCCCTCGTCGTCGAAGACGACGACCGGGCCGCCGAACTCGTGCGCCTGCTGCTCGAGGCGGAAGGTTTTAGGGTGGCCCGGGCGGGCGATGCGGAAGAAGCCCTGCGTCTCGCTCTCCGCCATGCGCCAAGCCTCATCACCCTCGACATTCAGTTGCCCGGCGCGGATGGCTGGGACTTCCTCGTTCGCATGCGCCAGGTGGACGCGCTGGTGAATGTGCCGGTGATCGTGATCGCGGGCCTGGCCCAGAGCCGGGCCATGACCAAAGACCCCGCGGTGATCGTTTTTCAAAAGCCCATCAGCCGAGCGGAGTTGAGGGCGTCGATGGTGAGCCTGGGCCTCGAGCCGGTTACCCAACCCCCGTTCCGCCGCGAACAACAAGAAGAGGCCTGAGTATGGCAAGAGTCCTGATCATCGAAGACCATCCCGCGAACATGAAGCTCGCGACGTTTCTCCTCAAGAACGCGGGCCATGAGGTGCTCACCGCGGTTGACGCGGAGACGGGGCTGACCCTCGCCCGGGCCGAGCAACCCGACCTCATCCTGATGGACATCCAGCTCCCCGGCATGGACGGCCTCGCCGCGACGACCATCCTCAAGAAGGATCCCGGCACCGCGGCGATTCCGATCATCGCCCTCACCGCCATGGCCATGACCGGCGACCGGGAGAAGACGCTCGATGCCGGGTGCGATGCCTACATCATCAAGCCCCTCCGCTACAAGGATCTCTACGATGCGATCGTGAGGCTGCTTTCGCCCGCGTAAACAACATGAACCCCGCCTGAAGGAGGGGGATCAGGCCGAAGCGAAGATCTGCTTGTAGTCCCTCACCACCGCCGCGTAACACTCGCAGGCCCGGGCCTCGAGCCCCGCGCGGTCCAGGATGCGGATCTCGCCACGGGTGTAGCGGATGATGCCCCGGTCCTGCAAACCGCCCGCCGCGATGGTGACGGCGCTCCTTTGAACGCCGAGCATGTTGGCGAGGAACTGGTGGGTGAGGTGGAAGTGGTCGCCTTGAGCCCGGTCGTGGGTCATGAGCAGCCATCGCGCGAGGCGCGCTTCGATCTCATGGAACCTCGTGCAGCTCGCGGTCTGCGCCAGTTGTGCGGAGAGGACGTAGAGATAGCGCTGCAGCGTACGGACGAGCGAAGGGCTCGCCTTGAGTTCGACCCGGAGGTCCGAAGCACTCATGCGCAGCGCGGTGCCCGGCCCCTGCACCACACCGCGCAACGGCGCGACCGGGACGCCGAGGATGAGGGTCGCACCCAGCATTCCCTCGTTGCCGATGAGGCCCATCTCGAGCGGAGGATGAACGCCCACCGTCGCCACGAGCGACACGAAACCGGAGAGCGGGAAGTAGACGTGGCGAAAAGACTGCTCGGCTTCGCAGAGGATGTCTCCGAAAACCAGATCCACCTGCTCGAGCCGCCCCATCATCCTCGCCTTCGCGGCGGGGGAGAGAACCTCGATCAGATGGTTGACGACAGGGGCAGGCATCGCGGGTTTCAGTGTGGCCGAGGCCCCGAGTCGTGTCTGTTCGCTGCGACACAGAACGCGCCGTGTGCGGTGGCGAACAGATTCCTTCCCCTCAGAGAGTCAGCCTATGGGAGTGGCGCAACCCTACGATCCAGAAACACTGAACGTGCCGAGCCTTGGCCACCCGCCCCGTGCGTCGAGGCTGCCCGATCGCGCCACTTGGCGCGGCACCACCCTGGAGCAGAGGATGGCAGTGGCGGCGCGCGCCGCGGCGATCCTGCGCGAACGCGCCGAGGAGTTTGCCCGTTCGGTCGCGAGCGACGGCGAACTCCTCGACGAAGCGAGGCGGGAGGTGACGCTTGGAGCCGAAATCATCGAGTTCCACGCCCGGACCGCGACGCCGCCCGCCTCGCCCGAGGGACGTCCGCTCCTCTTCTGCGTCCAGCCCGGAAATTGTTCGTACGATCAACTCGCGCGTCTCTCCGCCCCGAATCTTCTGGCCGGAAACATCGTGATGGTCAAGCACTCAGGTAAGGTCCCGCAAAGCGCCCTTGCTTTCGAGCAGTTGTGGCTGGAGGCCGGTGCGCCCACGGGCGCTTACGCCAACCTTCTGATTTCCTACGATTGATGTCGTGGAGAACGCACCAAGGGCCTGGAGGCTTAAGATGCCCGGCAACGACGTGATTTCCCGAGGCGCCGTGGAGGAGTCCCTGCTCAAGGCGGGCGCGCTGCAGACCGCGATTCTGAACAGCGCGACGTTCTCGAGCATCGCCACCGACGCCAGGGGAGTGATCCAGATCTTCAACGTCGGCGCGGAGCGGATGCTCGGATATGCCGCGGCGGACGTCGTGGACCGGATCACGCCCGCCGACCTCGCCGACCCGCTCGAAGTGGTGGCGCGGTCGGAGGCCCTCAGCCTCGAGCTCGGAACGAAGATCGCCCCTGGCTTCGAGGCCCTTGTCTTCAAGGCTTCGCGAGGGATCGAGGACATCTACGAGATGACCTCCATCCGCAAGGACGGGAGCCGCCTGCCCACCGTGCTCTCGGTCACCGCTCTCAAGGATGCGGGGCAACACATCATCGGGTACCTCCTGATTGTCACCGACAACACCCTGCGCCAGCTGGTGGAGGCGGAACGGGAGCTGTTGAATCAGGCGCTTCAGGAAAAGAACGTCGAGCTCGAGAGCGCGCGGGCGGCGGCCGAGAAAGCGAACCTCGCCAAGTCGGAATTCCTTTCGAGCATGAGCCACGAACTGCGGACCCCGCTTTCCGCCATCCTGGGTTTCGCCCAGCTCATCGAGTCGGGCGCGCCGCCGCCCACCCCGGTCCAGAAGCGCAGCGTCGATCAGATCGTCAAGGCGGGCTGGTACCTCCTGGAACTGATCAACGAAATCCTGGACCTCGCCCTCATCGAGTCGGGGAGACTATCGCTCTCCCTCGAGCCGATTTCTCTCTCCGAGGTGGTGAGGGAGTGCCAGGCCATGATCGAACCGCAGGCGCAGAAGAGGGGCATCGTGGTGACGTTCTCGGATTTTGACCAGGCCCTCCGTGTTCAGGCCGATCGGACGCGCCTTAAACAGGTCCTCATCAATCTGCTCTCGAACGCGATCAAGTACAACCGGACCGGGGGAAGGGTAGTGGTCGACCATGTCCGGAGCGCATCGGGGCGCATTCGCATCTCTGTTCGGGACGGCGGCGAGGGACTTTCTCCGGACAAAGTCATGCAGCTCTTTGAGCCCTTCAACCGCCTCGGTCAGGAGACGAGCGCCGAGGAAGGGACGGGGATCGGCCTCGTGGTCTGCAAGCGCCTGGTCGAGCTCATGGGCGGAACCATCGGCGCCGAGAGCCAGGCGGGCCAGGGCAGCGTCTTCTGGATCGATCTGAACCTCACCACCGCGGCGAAGGAATCCGTCCTCTCCGACGACCCATCCCTGGCGTCGCCGGCCGCGATACTGCCGGGCGCCCGCGTCTTCACCCTTCTCTACGTTGAAGACAATCCGGCGAACCTCATGCTGGTCGAGCTTCTTCTGACCCGTCGGGCGGACATCAGGCTCCTGAGCGCACGGGATGGCCACCGAGGAGTTGAGATCGCCCGCGCCGAGCGACCGGATGTGATTCTGATGGACATCAATCTCCCCGGGATCAGCGGTCTGCAGGCGTTGAAGATGCTGGCCGAGGATCCTCTGACCACCGCGATCCCCGTGGTGGCCCTTTCCGCCAACGCCGTGCCCCGCGACATTCAGCGGGGCCTCGACGCAGGCTTCTTCCGCTATCTGACCAAACCGATAAAGGTGAACGAGTTCATGAACACGCTCGACGTGGCTTTCCGATTCGCCACCTCCAAAACTCCAAAGTCCGAAAAGGAGACGCCATGACCGGAGAACCAATTGCCGTCAAGGCCGCCAGCATACTGATCGTCGACGATCAGGAGTCGAATGT
>JANNJB010000618.1:0-1762 GCA_031405615.1 Vicinamibacteria bacterium
GCAAGCAGGCGTTAGCGACCCCAGCCATCAGCGCAAGTACCCAAACCGCCAGCGTCACCAGGACGGTGCGGTGGATCGTGCGGCGATGCGGGAAAGCAAACATGGATCGGCCGAAGAAGGAAGGCCTGCTCTACGTGGGCGCCGACGACGGCATGGTGCAGGTGAGCGAGGATGGGGGAGTTACGTGGCGGAAGATCGAGTCGTTCCCCGGCGTGCCGAAGGACGCCTATGTCGCGCGGATCCGGGCCTCCCAGCACGACGCCAACACCGCGTACATCGCGTTCGAGAATCACCAGAATGGGGACTTCGCCCCCTACCTGTTCAAGACCACCGACGCCGGCCGTACGTGGACCTCGATCACCGGCGACTTGCCGAAGCGCGGTTCGACCTACGCGATCGCCGAAGACCACGTCGATCCGAACCTGCTCTTCGCGGGCACAGAGTTCGCCGCCTACTTCACGAAAGACGGCGGGCAGAAGTGGATGAAGATCGCCGGCCTTCCCACTATCGCGGTCCGCGAGATCGCGGTTCAGAAGCGGCACAACGATCTCGTCCTCGGCACTTTCGGCCGCGGCATCTACATCGTCGACGACTACAGCCCCCTTCGCTCGACCACGCTCGAGATGACGCAGAAGCCCGCGACGCTTCTCGGCGCGCGCGACGCCATGCTTTATGTGCCGACGCAGAAGTACGGCGGCCGCGGCAAGTCGTTCCAGGGCGAGATGCTCTACATGGCCGACAACCCGCCCTATGGCGCGGTGATCACGTATCACCTCAAGGAGTCCATCAAGACGCTGAAGCAGAAGCGAATCGACGCGGAGAAGGCGGCCGAGAAGGCGGGGAAGACGATCGACTATCCCTCGTTCGACGCGATCCGCGCCGAGGGCGATGAGGAAGCTCCGACGATTCTGCTGACTATCTCGGACGAATCGGGCGCGCCCATCCGCACGATCACGGGGCCCGCCACCGCTGGTTTCCAGCGAGTGGCCTGGGACCTTCGCTTGCCCCTACACACTTTGCCCCGAACTCCGCGGCCGGGTGATGACGACGATGATTTCTTCGGCGGTCAAAGCGGCCCCTATGCGATCCCCGGGACCTACAGCGTGACCATGGCCCAGCGCGTCGGCGGTGACGTCACGCCGCTGGGAGGTCCGGTGAGCTTCAAGGTGTTTGCCGATCCCGCGAGCCCTCTGACCCTCGCCGACCACAAGGCGCGTGGCGAATTCCAGGTGACGTATCAATCTCTGCGCCGCTCGGTGGCGGGAGCGCTCGAAGTCGCGAATGCGACGAACACGAGGCTCGATCAGCTCAAGCGCGCCCTCGATGGAGCGCCTGCGGCTCCCCGGGCGCTTCATGATTCGGTGCGCGCGGCTCAGAGGCGTCTCGGCGCGATCCTTATCGCGATGCGCGGCGACAGCGCGATCGCTCAGCGCAGCGAAGCCACGCCCGAGTCGATCAGTTCGCGGGTGAACTTCATCGGCTTCGAGCAGTCACGAACCCTCGCGCCCGCGACCGGCACGCATCGCGCTCAGGTGGAGATCGCGAAGTCACTGTTCGCCGAAGAGCTTGCGAAACTCCGGGCTCTCGTTGAGACCGACCTGCCCGCGATAGAGCGCGATGCCGAAGCAGCCGGCGCGCCGTGGACGGTCGGCCGAATTCCGACCCTGCGCGAGCCCTGAGTCACTTAGGCCTTAAGGGGCTGTCCGCGTCGCATACCGAATAACATCACCCCGTGAGCCTGGCTCCCAGAACGAAGACGGGC
>JANNJB010000619.1:0-2640 GCA_031405615.1 Vicinamibacteria bacterium
GGCGGGAACTGATCGCCTTCGACCGTGAGCCAAGGTCGGTCAGGGAAAGATCGTCGGCATCGAAAAGGACGATGACCCGCACCCTCGGCTCCGCGGCCATCGACGAAAGAACCGACGAGCCGACCACGCCGGGCGCGGCCATGGGCGCATCCCCGGAGTTCGGGACGAGCAGCGCAACTACAAGGAGAAGTACGAACGGAAGGCGCCTCATGGTGGATCTCCTCTAGAAGATGAACTGCGTCTGGATCCGGAGTTCTTTGGTCGTCTGTCGGGCCAGGTCATCGCGCAGGGCGCGGAAATCGGCCACGACCTTGAGCGTGTGCTTGAGAATGAAGTAGTTGATCACGCCGCCCTTCTCCGTGAGGTTGTTGGAGGCGGTGCGGCTCGAGGGGTCGTAGCCGGCGAAGCGGGCGGCCACCTCGAGCTTGTCCCGCTTGAGGAAGTAGCCGGCCTGGACGTTGTAGCCGTTCGAGTTGAATGAACCCGAGGACTGGGCCGCGTTCCCCGAGCTGGCCGAAGAGCTGCCGCTCACTGCCTCGGGCTTCCGTTTGCGGTGGAAGTATTCCGCGAAGACCGAGAAGCCCTTGTACTTGTAAACGAGGTCCGCGCCCAGCACCGTGGTGTTGAGGTCGGTCAGGTTCGTGGCCCCCGAAAGATCGTTGCTCTCGAACTGGCCGGCGATCGCGAGCAGGGGCTTATCCCAGCCCTCGAAGGCGCTCTCAGAGTAGGAAACCTTGCCCATGGGCTCGACACTCACCCGCGCGTTGTACTGGAGTTTCGTGTTGTCGTTCGCGGTGCGGCTGGCGGAGTTTCCGTTGAAAACGCCGGCGAAGTACTCGACCTTGTCGTTCGCCACCCGGCCGTGCAGCTGGAGGCCGATGTCGCGGCCGCGGGTGAACTCGCCGCTCAGCAGGGACCGGTCAGCGAACTGCTGCTTGCCTGAGCTCGTGCTTTCCTGGCGGCCGAGCGGCACCTTGAGCTGGCCGAAGGTGATCTTGAAGGTTCCCTTTTTCGAAGCGTCCCACGTGAGGGTCGCGTCTTCGAGCGGAGTCTGGGTCGAGGCCCCCGCCTCGGGACCGGCCCACGAGAGCTGAAGCTCGTAAGTGAGTTCCTTCTTCCAGAACCAGCCTTCAAGCGACGTCTTCGCGCGGCGGATCTTGAAGGAGGGCTTCGACTGACCGTCCGACGTCGTGCCGGGAAGCCGAAGGTTGCCGGGAGGCATCTCGTTGATGAACCGGAACTGCACGCGGTTCGAGAGAGTGATCTCGGCGTTGTCGAGGGTGAGCGTGGTGGCGCCGTCCTGATGGACGATCTTGAATCCGCCCGGAGCCGCGGGGTCGGGCGCCTGGGTCGCCGCCGCGGCGTCCTTCGAGGCCACCACTCTTTCGGCCGTCTCCGCGATCGGCGCCGAGGCGGCGACCGGGGTGTCGGCGATCGCGAGGGTCAAGGCAAGTACTTGGGCAACGTGAAACATGGATCCCCCTCCAGGGTGGAAACGCGGGTGTGTCCGACTACGGCTGGGACGGCGAAGCGATGAGGGAGCTTAAACCGCTTTGCGGACAACGCTCAGCCGATCGATAGCCGCGGCGAGGGCGAAGTCCTTTTCAGTGATCCCGCCCGCGTCGTGGGTGCTGAGGGCGAGCCGCACCCGCGAATAGCGGATGTCGATGTCGGGGTGGTGATCCGCAGCCTCGGCAAGGTCGCCGACCCGGTTCACGAACTGAAGAGCCTGCTTGAAGCCTTCGAAGACAAACTCGCAGCGCAGCGCGCCTCGCGACAGGCTCCATCCGTGAAGTTCGCCGAGCCGCTTTCGGATCACGGGAACTGCAAGTGCCTTCATCTTTGACTTTGCCATGGGAGCCGCCTCTCGTGCTGCTGTTGGACGATGCCTATGCCGCGGGGCCCCGGGGACGACCCGGACGCCTTCGGCTGCGTCGACGCGCCGGTCGTCGCGGAACCTCCGCGCCGGGCGCCACATCCGGACGTGCACCGGGTGCTTGAGGCGCCCTGCCGCGCGCGAACTCATCCGGTGAGACCGGCGGCGCTTCGGCTTCGACCGCTCTCCAATGCGCGACGATCTCGGGATCGAGCCCGTGAATCTCCGCGAGGAGCAGAGCCTCCTGGAAATAGGGCTTGCGGGCGAGGTTCCGTTCGGAGTTTTGCGGCAGATCGGTGCGGTGGAGTTTCGAACCAACGGCGGCGAGAAGCCCGAGGCGTTCGATATCGCGCCGCGCGAAAGGAAGACTGATGGCCGTCTCTCCATGCGGCACACCCGCGCCGTGCCCGAGATCCGCCTCTTCGTCGAGTTCCACCATCTCCGCGACCACGTCGGTTTCGTCCACCTGCCCCTCGAGCGCTTCCTCCGGGAGAACCTCTTCAGGCTCTTCCTGGAAATCCCGCGGACCATCGACGTCCACGTAGGGGCGCTTGCGCGCCGTCGCGCGGAGCCCGCTTGAAAGAGGGATGCCCAAAGGGGGCAGTAAATGCGCGATCAGGATGGCGTTCGACAAAGCGGCGTCCGACCCCGTCTGATTCCGATACTCATCGAGCGTGCCGAGGGTGTCCAAAAGCCCGCTCTCGCCACGGCTCAACGCCTTGTGAGCCTCGGGGAAGATGTAGGCGAGCAGGCCCATGGCGTAG
>JANNJB010000620.1:0-15358 GCA_031405615.1 Vicinamibacteria bacterium
AGGCCCAGGCGCAGCCGTGGCTCGATCCCGAAGTGGTCGAAGTCGCGCAGGCGACCCTCGTTGCCGCAGGCGGTGAGGAGGTTCTGCATGCCCGCGCAGGCGGGATCGGAACGATCGTTTGGACGCTGAGAGGAGTTGCTCGACTGACGCCACCAGTCACGACTGAACCGGGAGCCATAGACATGGGTGGTCAGCAATGAACGATCGCCGAGGATGAGAGTGTGTTTCACCGATCCGCCGGCTCGCCAACCGGCGAAGGCGTCGTTGATGAAGGGGTTTTGCCGGGGGTTCGCCGTCCATTCGGAAAGGGTGAGGCCCGAGTACGTGATCATCGAGTCCTCGTCGTAGTAGTTCCCCTTGAGGGTCAGGAACTGACGGTCCGAAACAGTGGCGACGAGCTTGAGATTGACGTCGTTCACCGCGGAGTTGAGGTTGTCGCGGGCCCCGTCGCCCTGCTTCCTCATGATTTCAGCCAACAGACCCGTGCGGCCCCACGTCCCCCCGGCACTCGCGAGACCCGAGAAGTGGCGCCGATTCCCGAAGGCGGCCCGCAGGCGCGCCTGTGGTTTGGTCGGCGGCGCGGGGGTCAGGTAGTTCACAACGCCGCCCACGGTCACCGGCCCATAGGCGATCTGGCCGGCCCCCTTCACGATCTCGACACCGTCGAAGCGCTCGATGGGCGGGTGGTAGTAGGACGCGTTGTCGCCATACGGGGCGTAGGTCAGGAACAGACCATCTTCGAGGAGAAGCGTTTTGGACGATCGTGTGGGGTTCAAGCCCCGGATCCCGATATTGGGACGAAGGCCGAGGCCTTCCTCGTCGCGAACGTTGACACCGCTCGCCTTACGCAGGGCTTCGTTGACATTGAGCACCCTCGATCCTTCGAGAGCCGCGGCATCCAGTGTGTCCACGGACCCCGGCAGACGCTCCACCGCTTCTACACTTCCGGCAAGACGCGTCCCCACCACCTCGACACTTTCCACGAAGGCGCCCGGACGCAGTTCGATTCGGAGGGCGTCTCCCGAGGCGAGGGGCAGATCCAATGACCGGCTCGTCACCGAGAAACCATCGCGTCGAACCGATATCTCGTAGCGGCCCACCTGCGCGGCGAAGCTGAACCGCCCGCTGGCGTTGGTCGAAGTGCGATGGGCCTCGCGAAGGCCCTGTCGCAACGTCACCGTCGCCTCCGCCACCGCCCCGCCGCCGCTGTCCACCACCGTTCCGCTGACGCTTGAGAGGTCTGCGGCCAGGGCGACGCGCCCGGGTCCCGGAGTCAAAAGCGCCAGAAGCGACGCGATCACGCGATGTGTAATGTTGAGATTGAGTCTCATAATCACTGAACCCTAACAGAACGCCGAAGGGAGAGTCAAGGGTACAAATGATTCATTAGGACCATCCGTGCAAGCGCGTCCGCCAGGCACGATGAGTCGTTGAGACAGGGCAGGAACCGGGTAGTCAGTGTCGGTTCGTCACGGGCGAAGAGCCGTCCCTCGAGCTGGCTCTCCGCGTTGTCCGCAAGAAATCCATAAGGGAAATACGCCACCCTTTGAACGCCTTCCGCCGCGAGAGCGCCAAGGGCCGCGGGCATGGCGGGCTCGGTCCAGCGCCCACCACGAGTGTGGTTCAGCCAGCCTCGGCGGACTGTTCGGAACTCCGGAGTTAGAAGGCGAGTCAGCGCGTCGCACAGGCGGGTGGTCTCGGCAAGCCCGGTCTGCATCGGCTTGGATGGGGCAATCAAGGTTCCGTGAGCGGCCAGCACGAGTGCCACGTCCGCACCCCTCCATGCGGCGGCGTCCTTCAGGCTTTCGAGCACGTGGGTGGCGGACATCTGCGCGAGCTCGTCCGGATCGACCGGGTCAAGGACGCGCGCCGGTGCGTTTCGGGGATGGAGGGCCAGATGAGCGCCCAGTGCCGAACGCGAAAGCGCGTGCGTGAAGTCGGAGTCCGCCGCATACATCGGCACAACCGTCACCGGATCGCCTTGCGGAATAGAGGAGAGCGTCTCTCCAAGGAAAGGCCGGCGGAACTCAAAGGAGACGTGCGTTTTCCACTCGACGTCTGGACGCATTGCGTTGAGCGAACGCCCGAGCGCGTCGGCCTGAAGCCGTGTGATCCTCTCGAGCGGCGAGCCGTAATCCCACTCCCGCCACATTCGCCTGCGCCCACGCGCCCGCGCGACGGCAATGAGGGGAATGAGGGGTCTCGGAATCGGCGCGACGGTTCGCGTGAGGCCGAGGAGGATTCGCCATGAGTAGACAAGTTGATCGGTGAGCGAAGGTGTGGGGGGCTCCCCGTACGTCGTCAGAACAACGTGGCTGGCGGTCACAAGTCGGGACCAGGAGCATTGGCCGGGAGCGTGGAGAAAACCGGCTCGGTTCCCGAGAGACTCCGCGACACCTCGCGGGCCCGGGCGCGGCCACTCACAATGGCCTGGTTGAAGGAGCAACCATCGTAAGAGGCGCCGGCGACGGCGAGGCCGGGATAGGTTCTGAGACGCTCTCGGATCCTGGCTATCCGGTCGAGGTGGCCAACCGTGTACTGCGCGATAGCGTTGGGCCATCGAAACACCCAGTGTCGGGAGGGCTCCTTGAAGACGCCCATGATGGGTGCAAGGTCCGCGTGGGCTCGCGCCAGAAGAACCTCGTCGCCGGCATGCAGCACCTCGGGCCGCCTTGCCCCGCCCATGAAGGCGCGAACGAGTACGTAACCCTCGGGCGCCCGACCCGGAAAGAGGCACGACTCCCACACCACGCCCAGTGTCGCGAGTTTCTCGTCACGGGTGACGAGGTATCCATAGCCGTCGAGCGAAGCGGGCAGGTCCGAGACCTCGAAGGCCATCGCGACCACCGCGATTCCGGAGTAGGCGACGCTTCTCATGTCGCGGGACAACTCCGGGTCGATCCCTTCGACCAGATGGGAAGCGGCGGTCGCGGGGAGAGCGAGGAGCACCTGATCGGCCTCCACGTCGTGGCCGTCTCGCACCCTCAGGCGAAAGCCGCGGCCGGACCGTTCGATGGCACGGACTGCCTGGCCCGTGCGGAGGCGGGCCCCCAGGCGTTCGACGAGGGCGCACGTCAGCACGCCCATGCCGCCATCGAAACTCAACAGCTTCGGCGCTTTGACCCCTCGCCTTCGCCGGGCAACCAAGGCGCGGATCAGACCCCCGTGTTCGCGTTCCATCTCTACCATCAGTGGAAACTGAGCGCGAACCGAGAGGGCGCGGCTGTCCCCGGCGGAGATCCCGGCGACCGCGGCATCCACGAGCATGTCCGCGGCCTCGGGTCCAATGCGCCGTGACGCAAAATCGAAGACCGTCTCCTCGACGCCGGGCGGAGCCTTTCGCGCGAAGGGTTCGAGGAGGAGGCGAACCTTGCCGAGGGGGCTAAGGGCGCCGGTTGTCAGGAGGGTCCAAGGTGAATCGGGCGCCTGTTGAAGGCGGCCACCACGAACCACGAAGCGACGCTTCGCGGCGGGCTTCGATTCGACGAGCCTTCCCGTGAGTCCGAGAGACTCGATGAGAGCGAGGGTCTCGGGCTCGCGGTCGAGGAACCCATTCGGTCCCGACTCGACCAGAAACCCACCCTCGGCCACGGTGCGCGCATGCCCTCCCGCGACATTCGCGGCCTCGAGCAGAGTGATGTCTATTTCGAGGCCTGTGCGAGCCGCTTCGTCCACCAGAGTAAAGGCAGCAGCAAGCCCGCTGATTCCGGCGCCCACTATGGCGATACGCTGAGCCGTCATACGGTGCGGCTGAAAACAGGAAGCGTTCCCGGTCGGGTTCGCCCCTGCAGGTAACGGTCGAACACCATGCACACGTTCCGAACGAAAAGGCGCCCGACGGACGTCACCTCGATCGAGTCCGAGGTCACCCGGACGAGGCCGTCCGTCGCGGTCGAGTCGGGCCCCGTGAGCTCGGAAAGCTCCGCGGCGAAGTATCGAGCGAAGTCGATCTTGAAGGTCTTCTCGGTCTGGCGAACGTCAAGGTGAAGATTGCACATCAGTCGTGTGATCACGTGACGCCGCAGAACATCATCGGCGTCCAGGACGTAGCCGCGTTCGATCGGGAAGTGTCCGGTGTCGAGCGCCGCGTAGTAGTCCGACAGCTTCTTGGGATTCTGGAAGAAGCCGCCCTGAATGTCGCCGATCCCTGACACCCCGAGCGCCACCATGTCGCGGGCGGCCTGCACGGTGTAGCCCATGAAGTTCCGATGGAGTGCGTTGACCTGGCTCGCCCGCGCCAGTTCGTCGTCAGGGAGAGCGAAGTGGTCCATGCCGATCTGGAGATACCCGGAGGCGGTGAACGCGTCGATGGTGGCGGCGAGCAGTTCGAGCTTCAAGGCGGCGGAGGGGAGCGCCTCCTGGGGCAGGTGGTTCATATGCGCCCGGATCCAGGGAACGAAGGCGAAGGAGTAGACGGCCACTCGGTGAGGCCGCAAAGTCAGAACCTGTTCGAGCGTGTGCTGGAAACTCACGACGGTCTGGTAAGGAAGACCGTAGATGAGGTCGACGTTGATGGACGTGAAGCCGAGGGCGCGCGCGCCCTCGATCTGGTCCCGGGTCAGCTCGAAGCTTTGAACACGGTTTACTGCCTCTTGAACCTGCGGCGAGAAATCCTGCACACCCAGAGACAGGCGGTTGAAGCCCGCGTTTCGCAGGGTCTCGAGCTGAGCCATCGAGGTGACACGCGGGTCGATCTCGATGCCGATCTCCGCGTCGCCGGTGAAGCGGAAGTGGCGGTTGATCCGTTCGAAGACGCGTTGGAGCTGCTCCGCTTCATAGTACGTCGGCGTTCCGCCGCCCCAGTGGAGCTGTGAAACCTGCCGCCTCTGTGGCAGGGCGGCCGCCAGCATGTCGATCTCACGGTCGAGATAGTCGAGATACCGCGCCGCAACGTCGCGATGACGTGTGATCACCACATTGCAGCCGCAGTAGGAGCACCGGGCTTCGCAAAAAGGCAGGTGCACGTACATCGACAGCGGCTCGGCCGAATGCCCGTTCGCTTGCGCGAGATGCGACCTGTAGGCGTCTTCCTGAACGCCTGGGTGGAACTCGACCGCGGTCGGGTAGGAGGTGTACCGTGGTCCGGGCCGGTCGTACCGGGCGAGCAGCTCTGCAGTGGCGCTTCCGCCGGTCATCGCGCCGCGACCGTGGCCGAGGAATCCGGGACGCGCGCTCCCGATGTTGCCTGCACGGCGTCGATGAGGGCGAGGACGCCGTCGATGGGGGTGTCCGGCAAGATGCCATGGCCGAGGTTCATGATGTGCCCAGCGCGGCCTGCCATTTGGGCGAGCACCTCTTCCGCCTGCCTCTTGACTCCGGCCGGCCCGGCGAAGAGCGCGTGGGGATCCAGATTGCCTTGCAGCGCCACATCCGCGCCAACCCGCGACCTGACGACATCGAGCGGCGTGCGCCAGCAGACGCCGAGCACGTCGGCTCCCGTGTCCGCCGCGTCTTCCAACAGATGAGACGCAGCGTTCACGAAGTAAATGACGGGGACGCCGAGGTCACGGACGCCCTCGACGACCTCCCGAACAAAGGGGCGTGCGAATCGCCGGTACTCCCGAGGGCCAAGGATCCCCGCCCACGAGTCGAAGATCTGCACGGCTTGGGCACCCGAACTGATCTGTAAACGCAGATAGTCGATCATGGCCCGCGTCAACTTGCCGAGAAGAAGTTCAGCGGTTTCCGGCTCGCGGAAAATCATCGACTTGATGGCGCCGAAACCCTCCTTACCCTCGCCCTGCGCCAGGTATGCGGCAAGGGTGAAGGGAGCGCCCGCGAAACCGATCACCGGCGTGCGGCCATCGAGTTCGCGCCGAAGGAGCCTCACGGCTTCGCCGACGAACGAGAGGGCCTCGGCCGCGGGCCGGGCACGGAGTGCTTCCACCTGGGCCCGCGTCCGCACCGGGTCAGCGATCTTCGGGCCAGGTGAGAACGTCATGGGTATCCCAAAAGCGTCGAGCGGAAGAAGGATGTCCGAGAACACGATGGCGGCATCCAGGGGAAAGCGCCTGAGCGGTTGCAGCGAGACCTCGACCGCGAGCTCAGGAGTCCGGCAAACCGTAAGAAAGTCGTGGCGTTGACGGAGCTCCCGATACTCGGGCAGGTAACGGCCGGCTTGCCGCATGATCCAGAGAGGGGTGCGGTCTGTGGCCTCGCGCCGGCACGCGCGCAGAAAACGATCATTCATGAAGTCGCCTCTTTAAATGCCTCGTGAGCGGCGGTGATGGTCTGGTCGATGACATCGTCCGTGTGAGCCAGCGAGAGGAAGGCCGACTCGAAGGGAGACGGCGGGAGCAGCACTCCCCGGGCCAGCATCCCGCGGAAGAAACGGGCATAGGCCTCCCGGTTCACGCGGGCCGCGTCCTTCCATGATGCGACCGGAGACGGGGAGAAGAAGATCGTCCACATCGCGCCCACACGCTGAACGAATGCTTCGGCCTTTGCGGAGCGCGCCACCGCGACAAGGCCTGCCTGCAGCCGCGCGGCTCTCACCTCGAGAGTCTCGTAGAGCCTCGGAGTCGAATCAATGATGTCGAACATCGCGGCCCCCGCGGCCACGGCCAGAGGGTGTGCCGCGTACGTTCCCGCGTGGTAGACGGGCCCCGAAGGCGCCACTCTCTCCATGAGTACTTGTGAGCCGCCGAAAGCCGCCAGCGGCAAACCTCCCCCCGCGATTTTTCCCAGGGTGACGAGATCGGGTGTGACGCCGTAGCGTTCGGCGGCGCCCCCACGCGCCACCCGAAATCCGGTCATGACTTCGTCAAAAATAAGAACGGCTCCCAACCGGTCGCAACGTTCGCGGAGTCCTTCAAGGAAACCCGGCTGGGGCGGAACGCAGCCCATGTTGCCGAGGACCGGTTCCACAATGAGAGCGGCCACGCAGCCTCTCGCTTGTTCGAAACAGCGATCCACGCTGTCGAGATCGTTGAAGTCAGCGATCAGCGTGTCGCGGACAACGCCCGCCGTAACCCCGGGCGAATCGGGCACACCCAGAGTCGCCGCTCCCGAGCCGGCACTCACCAGGAACATGTCGGCGTGACCGTGATAAGCGCCCGCGAACTTGATGAGAACGTCGCGCCCGGTGGCGGCCCGGGCCACCCGCACCGCACTCATCGTGGCTTCGGTGCCGGTGACCGTGAAGCGGATCATTTCGCAGCCCGGGACCCGACCCGCGATGCGTTCCGCCAGATCGACTTCACGGGGCGAGGCCAGGCCGAACAGGAGGCCGCGGGGGAGGGCGGCGCGCACCGCCTGTTCGACCAAGGGATGGGCATGACCCAGAATCGCCGGTCCCCAGGCCCCGATCCAATCGATGTAGCTTCGGCCCTCTACATCAATGACGTGGGCTCCGCGGGCCTCGACAACACCGAGCGGCGCGCAGTCCATGCTCTTGAAGGCGCGGACCGGCGAGTGCACGCCGCCGGGTGTGACGGCGCAGGCCCGCGTGAACCACGCCGAGGCTTGCGGTAAGGCCGTCACGCGTTGACTCCAGGGGTGGTCGCCTTGATGTGGGCGGCCAGTTCCCGCGCGAAATAGGTGATCACGATGTCCGCTCCCGCGCGACGGATGGCCACGGTGGTCTCCACCATCGCGCGGGGCAGGTCGATCCAGCCGCGCTCTGCGGCCGCGTGCAGCATCGAATACTCGCCCGAGACCTGATAGGCGATGACCGGCACATCCACAGATTCCCGCACCGCCCGGATCACGTCGAGATAGGGCAGCCCTGGCTTCACCATCACCATATCGGCGCCTTCTTCGACATCGCCGCGGGCCTCGCGGATCGCCTCTCTGACGTTGGGGGGGTCCATCTGGTAGCCCCGCCGGTCTCCCCATTGCGGAACGGACGCCGCCGCATCCCGGAAAGGTCCATAGAAAGCGGAGGCGTACTTCACCGCGTACGAAGCGATGATCGTCCGGGCGAAACCAGATTCGTCGAGGGCGGTACGGATCGCGGCCACACGCCCATCCATCATGTCCGAAGGGGCGATCACATCGGCGCCGGCGCGCGCGTAGGCGAGTGCCGCGCGGGCGAGCAACGGGAGGGAGGGGTCGTTGTCGACTTCATGACCGTCTGGAATGCCGCAGTGTCCGTGATCGGTGTATTCACACAAGCAGACGTCAGCCCAGACGCTGGTTGACGGCAAGGCCTTCTTGATCGCGCGAGTGGCCTGAGGCACCGGTCCCTCGGGGTCCCAGGCTCCGCTGCCCTGGGCATCCTTGGTGGTGGGCAGACCAAAGAGCAGAACGGATCGGACGCCGAGAGCCGCGAGAGAGAGGCCGCCTCCTTCACCGCCTGATCGGGCGAGAGGCGGGCGTGACCGGGGAGCGAAGGGATCGGTTCTCGGCGGCCTTCACCCGCGCAGATGAACAGCGGCGCCACGAGCTGGTCGACGGAGAGTCGGGTTTCGGCGACCAGGGACCGCAGCGTTTCGCTGCGCCGCAACCGCCGCGGCCGATGGACAGGGAAACTCAAACCGAAGCTCCCGTCGGGTGCGCCACGTCGATCCGCGCGATTCGTCCAAACTCTTCGAGGATCTGACTTGCACCATTCGCGATGAGGGTACGGGCCACTCGATCGGCGAGCCGGTGCGGATCCGTGCCTTTGTCCTCGGCACGGACGCTGGCCCCCGAGGAAACTCCGAAGACACCCGCGGTGAGGGAAATGCGCGATCCCACGCACACGGCCAAAGCCCCCACAGGAACGGAGCACCCCCCGCGCAGCGCGTGGAGCAGGCAGCGCTCCGCTCGGACCGCTCGGCTCGTCGGCTCATCATCGAGAATCCGCAGCAGTGTCCGCAAACTCAGGTCGCCCACGCGGCATTGAATGGCCAGCGCACCCTGGGCGGGTGCTGGAAGCATGCGCTCGATGGAAAACACCTCACTGATGTGCGAGTCGAGGCCAAGCCTCATCAGGCCGGCGCGCGCCAGGACGATCGCGTCGAGGTCGCCATCGGCGACGCGACCGAGCCTGGTGGGCACATTCCCCCTGAGGGGAAGAAGATCAACATCGGGCCGGTGTGCCAGGACCTGTGCCGCGCGTCTGGCGCTGCATGTGCCCACACGGGCGGCTCGAGGAAGAGCTTCGAGTGTCATCCCGGCGCGCGCGACGAGAACGTCTTCCACCGGCCCGCGGGCCGGCACCGCGACGACGACCAGGCCGGGGGTCGGGTCAATGGGCAGGTCTTTGTGACTGTGAACCGCGACATCCACCTCGCCGCGGAGCAGGGCGTCCTCGATGGCCCCCGTGAAGAAGCCGGTCCCCTCGACGTGCGACAGAGGAACGTCCGTGATCGTGTCGCCCGCGGACGTGATCTCGACAATGATGGTCTCGTGGGGGGGGGACGCTTCGGCGAGGCGGCTCGCCACATAGTGGCTCTGCCACCGCGCGAGGGCGCTTCCCCGAGTTCCGATGCGGATGGGCGTCATGGGCGAGGTGAGGATTCGAGCGCGAAGAGCCGCCGGACCTGCCGAATGACGGCCGGGTCGAGGGCTGCATCGCCGTCCTCGATCACCCTCAGCGGCAGGGCCAGAAGCCGTTGGATCAGCCTTTGACTAAGACGTTCGAGGTGAGTGGGTGCGGTCCCGGCGATGGGTCCTATCTCGCTCATCACCTTGGCCATCTCCTCGCGGCGAATGGCCTCGACTTTTTTTCGGAGATCCGAGACGAGAGGATGCGCTGCCCGACGTCGAGCCCACACCCGCAGGTATTTCAACTCGCGCTCGATGAGAGCTTCAACCTTGGGCGCCTCGGCGGTCCGCTTCTGCCGATGAGCCTGGGTGAGTCCTTCGACTCCCGAGAGATCCATGCGAATGACGCCGGGCGTTTCCCCCGGCTCGACCCCGCTCGGCATGCCAAGATCCACGACGAGGAGCGCTCGGCCCGGCTGAGCCTGGGCCCGCCGCCGAAGCATTTCCAGGGATACGACGGTCTGTCCGCCCTTGACGGCGCAAACGAGCGCGTCCACCTGATGAATCTCTTCCTCCAGCCGGTCGAGCCCCACGGCATGAGCCTGCAGCGCGTTCGCGAGCGCGTCAGCTCGCGACTTGGTGCGGTTTGCGATCACGAGTTCGGTGACGCCGATGGATCGCATATGGCGCGCCACCTTCTGACCGGTTTCGCCCGCTCCAACCACGAGGATCCGAGACTCGGTCAGGTGCAGGCGCTGCTGGAGCCACTGGACGGCCACGGAGGCGACCGAGAGACCGCCCGCACCGATGCCGGTCTCCACGCGCGCGAATCGTCCGGCCCTCAGTGCAGCGCAGAAAACCGCCTTGAGCCAGGAGCCGGCACCTTCGCAGGCCTCGACCGCGGACCGAATCTGACCGAGGATTTCGGCCTCACCAAGCACCACCGATTCGAGGCCGCAAGCCACCCGGAAGAGATGTCGGAAAGCCCGCTCGCCCTGGAGCCGCCGGGCTGACTCGCGGAGCCATGCATCGTCCACTCTGGCGAATCGAACGAAGGCCCGCTCAACCTCGGCATTGTCCGCGGCACCCCGCGAGCGCCAGTAGACCTCGGCACGGTGGCAGGTCGTTATGACCACCGACTCGATTCCCAACCGGCTCAGTGAATCGTGCAGCGCTCCGGTCCACTCGCACCCCGCGGGCAGGCTGGCCAGGGCTTTCAAGCCGATGTCGCGGTGGTTCAGGGTCAGGAGGTGCAGTGGCGCCGCGTCGGCCAAATCGGTTTCACCGTCGGGCCACTCCCTCCGTCCTTCGGTCTCTGCGCTCTGGCGAAGTTGAAGCACCTTGGCTTGCAACTTAGCGATGGCGCTTCTGACTCACCATCCGCAAGATTGCGCAGCGCGCGTACGTATTTCTACTTAGTCCTCGGCAGGTCCACGATTCCCTCTCGTATTGCGAACTGAGTCAACAACGCCACCGAACGCAGATCGAGTTTTCGCATCAGGTTGGCGCGGTGGGTGTCTACGGTTCTGACGCTGATATTGAGCGCTTCTGCGATCTCTTTGCTGGAGAGCCCCTCTGAGAGCCGGCGCAAGACGTCGCGTTCGCGTTCGGTAAGCGAACGGAGCGCGTCGGAACCCGGGTCGTCCCCCCGCACTCGATCCGCGAGCTGCTGCTGAATGGCGGGCGAGAAGTAAACGCGACCGTTCCCAACCGCTTCGATCGCCGCCACCAGATCCTGCACCGCCGAATCCTTGAGCAGGTAGCCGCTTGCTCCTTCCTCCATCGCGCGAATCACGTACTCGCGGTCCGCATGCATGGTCAGGACGATGACCTTGAGACCCGGATGCGCCCTCTTCGATGCTCGGAGAACTTCGATGCCGTCAAGGCCCGCCATCTTGAGATCAAGCACCAGAACGTCGGCTCGAGCGTCGGTCAGTTTCTCGAGCGCCTCGCGCCCGTTTCCGGCCTCCCCAATCACGCACAAACCCGGCTGGGCCTCGAGAATCCTGCGAATGCCGGACCGTACCAGTGTGTGATCGTCGACCAGAAAGACACGGACGCCGCTCATGACGTCCTCGATATCGGCATCGTGGCCTCGAGACGGAGGCCGGGGTTCCCGGGTCGAATCGAGAGTGATCCGCCAAGAGCTCCAATCCGCTCCTGCATCCCGAGCCAGCCGAGTCGCGGGCTCGCCTCCTCGGCGAGGCCATGGCCGTCATCGGCAACGGTCAGGACAACGACGGTAGCCTGGACCATGAGACTCACCTGGACTTTCGTGGCCCGGGCGTGACGGGTCACATTGGTGAGGGCCTCCTGAACCACGCGGTATATGACCACCTCGAGATCCGCATCGAGGCGCGTAGGAGGGCCGTTTAGTTCGAGCGAGACCTCAATGCCCAGGCGACGGGAAACGTCCTCGGTGAGACCGCGGAGGGCCGGGGCCAACCCGAGATCGTCCAGGACGGAGGGCCGCAATAAGTTGCTGAGATCACGCACCTGCTCGAGGGCCCGGCCCACGAGGCTGCTCGCTTCCACCTGCCCGTCGAGATCGAGCCCTATCTTGGCCGCGGTGAGGATCTGGCCGGCTTCGTCATGGAGTTCGCGGGCGATTCGGCGTCGTTCGTCCTCCTGCGCGCGAAGGAGAAGACGTGTCAGCTGGGCCAGCTGGGCGTTCCGTGCGGCTATCGCCCGCCGGTCCTCCCCGAGCACGACGAAAAGGAGGCCCAGACCGATCGTGAAGAGGAAGAGCATGTCGACAAAGACTCCGTAGAGCGTTCCCGCCCCGAACCGACGCAGCAGGGGATAGTCGAGATGATGAACTCCCCAAAGAATGAAGGTCCAGGCCAATACCGACGCTGCGTCGCGCGATATCCGATCACGGCTCCTCCAGAACAGAACTCCCGTGTATATCGTCACCGCGGACAACATCAACGTCGAAGTGAGGCCAGCCACCATCATGCTGTCGATGCCGTAGATGGCGAACCATGCCCACCCGATGACAATCGGGGCGAGAAGGAAGTGACGCCTCGTGAGGACTAATCCCCGCGAGAGCTGCAACGCGCCGGCCAGGAGCAAGAGAGCGCTGATGCCCGTCGCGGCCTGATGTGCGAACAGCCAGAAAATGTCCCGTCGAACCAGGAAGGTGGACATGCAGGAAAGCCGGATGACGTAGAAAGTCCACGCTACCGACCAGGTCAGAAAGTGAGTTGAACCTCTCCGCCGCCACAATCTGAAGCAGGCCACCGCGAGGACGATCGTGATAACCGACTGAAACCCGAGCGCGCTGCACTCGACGAACGTCCGATCCAGCGTGGCATTCGATTCCACGACTAACCCCCGATTCCGATGACCGATTCGCGAGCTTCCACCAGTTTCGCGACGGCGTGGTCGAACCCCGCCTGCTCGGGGACAAGCGCTTCGAGACCACGCGCGCGAAGCGCGCTACCCGTGGTCGGGCCGATGGCCACAACCGCTCTCAACCGCCGGATGGCGGCTGACCCGACCGCGGCGTTCAAGATCTCAACCGCGGAGGGACTGGCAAAGACCACGGCATCCGGTTGCGCGCGCTCGAACTTTTCGGCGACCGTGGACAGCGTTTCTGGCGCCATGCGATAGGCGACGACCTCGTCGACACACGCACCGGCCGCCGAGAGGCCGTCGAGGAGTTCTCGCCTCCCGCCCGCCACGGTCAGGACCAACACCCGCCGACCGGGCCAGGCATCCATGGCGTCGAGGTCCCTCCATAGGGGCGCGGCGCCAGCGGCAGCAGCGACAACCGGCTGCGGCTTCGCCCCCATCGCATCGAGTGCCGCGGCGGTCTGGGCACCGACGGCGGCGCTCCTGAGGCCGCGTGGCCAGGGAGCTGTCCGCATTCGGGAAAGAACGCGGACGGCGCGTGCGCTGGAACAAACGATCCAGTCATAGGAGTCCAAACCAGCCGCCACTCGCGTCAATTGCTCCGGGTCCGCGAGCGGCAGTTCCTTCATGACCGGGCAGAGAACGGGATCGAAGCCGCAGCTTTCAAGCGCTCGACACAGGGGACCATCCTCTGCCTCGTCGCGTGTGACGAGCACTCGCCACACCCCGCGAGTGATACCGAGCGAACGGTTCATCGAGAGGCTACTTCCGCTTGGGCCGCGCGCAGGATGCGCACTGGCCGAGAATGTGATGGCGGTGCCCACGAATGATGAAGCCGATCCTTGATGCGACCTCTTCCTGGAGGCGCTCGATGTCGGGACTCACGAACTCGAAAATTTCGCCGCAGTCTTCGCAGATCATGTGATCGTGATGCTCGCGGTTCCAGTCGGCCTCGAAGCGACTGCGCCCCTGGAGTTCAAGCTCGCTCGCGAGCCCCGCCTCCTGAAAGACCCGGAGAGTCCGGTAGATGGTCGCCCGCGAGATCTCGGGATGTTTCTTCTGAACCAGGGCCAGGAGATCGTCCACCGATACGTGCCCCTTCGCCTTCAGGAAGACGTCGAGGATGACCTCGCGCTGTTCGCTCCTCTTGAGACCTTGTGCCGAGAGAAAGGCGTTCAGAACCTCGACTTCATCGCGCTTCTTGATCGCCACAGACAGAGGTTAAACGGGCCGCGCCGTCGGGCGTGATAAACAGGATGCCATGAGGTCGTATCCGGCATGGCTCCTCGGCATTTCCGCCCTATTCGTCCTGCTGGAGAGAATTTCCCCTTGGCGCAAGGACCAGCCGGCGCGGCGACCCGGCGCCGGCCGTGACCTCGCCTTCCTTGCCATCAACGGCCACTTCTTTTCGCTGTTGATCGCGGGCCTTGCCGGCGCATCGGCGGTGGGTGCGACGATCCTCCTGCAAAACGCCGGGGTTCGATTGGCAGACTCGCCGATCCAGCACTGGACCTTCCCCGCGCAATTCGCCGCATTCCTGGTCCTGTCCGATTTCCTCCAGTGGTGCATTCACAATCTTCTCCACCGCGTCCCGTGGTTGTGGACATTCCACAAGGTCCATCACTCGATCACCACGATGGATTGGCTTGGAAACTGGCATTTCCACTGGATGGAGATCCTCGTCTACAAGAGCCTCCAGTGGCTGCCCCTGGCGTGGCTCGGCGCCTCGCCCGAGGCCGTGTTCGCAGTCGCGGTGGTATCAACCATCTGGGGCGAGTTCAACCACGCGAATCTCAATGTGAGCCTTGGCCGTCTCGGATACGTGCTCAACACGCCGCGCATGCACCTGTGGCATCACGATCAGTCGGACGAAGGCGGACCAGCCAAGAACTTCGGCGTGATCTTCAGCGTGTGGGACTTTCTTTTCAGGACCGCCCACTGGCCGCGGGACCGGGACCCGTCTGCGCTTGGTTATCCGGGAATGACCGAAATGCCGCAGGGTCTGGTCGGCCAGCTCTCCTGGCCTCTCACTCGGCAAGGGTCCTCATAGAAGACCGGGCTTATCCTTAAAGTGGAATCCGATGATGGATCGAAAAGCGCACTGGGAAGCCGTTTACGGCAAGAAGAAGTCAACCGAAGTGAGCTGGTACCAGCCGGAGCCGGAGCTCTCTCTTCGGTTGATCACCGGTTGCGCACCTCGGCCCGGAGCCTCCGTCATCGACGTGGGCGGCGGAGCCTCCACACTCGTAGACCGGCTGTTGGACCGTGGGTACGAGGACGTGACCGTGCTGGATCTTTCCGGCGCTGCTCTCCGCGAAAGTCGCGCGCGCATCGGCGAGCGAGGAAGTCGCGTGAGTTGGATCGAGGCCGACATCTTGAACACGCCGCTTCCACAGGCGGCGTACGATGTCTGGCACGATCGTGCCGTGTTCCACTTCCTGACCGACGCCGCGGACCGACGTCTCTACGTGGAGCAGGTCCTTCGGAGCGTGAGGCCCGGAGGTCACGTCCTGGTGGCGACGTTCGGACTCGACGGGCCGGAAAAATGCAGCGGGCTGACCGTCGCGCGTTACTCGCCGACGGAGCTTCA
>JANNJB010000621.1:0-3751 GCA_031405615.1 Vicinamibacteria bacterium
CCGCCGCCTCGCTGCCCTGGCGCGGGAAGCCGCGGGCGCCCGGGTGGTGACGCCTGAGACCAACATCCTCTTCGTCCACTTCGACTCTCCCGTCGCGCAGGTCCTGGCCGCGCGGCTTCAGGAAGACGGGATCAGGGCCTCGGTGATGGGCGAAAAGGCGCTGCGCTTCGTGTCGCATAAAGACGTCACGCTCGAAGACTGCGAGGTCGCGGGCCGCAGCCTCGTCGCGGCATCCAAGACGCTCTGAATACAACGTTTATCCCCTGTGGGAACTATGACGAAACTGTGACACACGGGCGGGAGGAAAGCTCTCTAGACTCCGCTCATGTTCGATAGCACTGCAAGCGCATATCCGGACTCTCAGGCCGGCCGGAACTTCACCCCCGAGGCCATCCCCGAGGCCATCCCCGAGGCCATCAAGGAAGCCGAGGTTTCCCTGCGGCTGCTGATAGCGCCGTTCGCGAAAGCCCAGAACGCCCGGGCCTGGACGCAGTTCGCCACCACTCTGGCCCTCTTCATCGCGGGCTGGGCGCTCACTGCGGTCTCCGTGACCCAGGGCTTTGGTTTCCTCGCGACCGCGGTATTCGCCATCCCGACCGCGGGCCTCATGGTGCGTCTCTTCATCGTGCAGCACGACTGCGGCCACGGATCGTTCTTCAGTTCCGAGAAGTTGAACCATGCGGTGGGCGCGTTCATCGGCATGCTGACCATGGTGCCCTACAGCTACTGGAAGAAGACTCACGCGATCCACCACGCCACCTCGGGCAACCTCGACCGCCGCGGCTTCGGCGACATCGACACAATGACGGTGAGGGAATACCAGACCCTGCCCCTGTTGCGCCGCCTCGCCTATCGCATCTATCGGCATCCCGCGGTTCTCCTGGGCTTCGGCCCCTTCTACCAGTTCGTCTTGAAGCACCGCTTCCCCTTCGACCTGCCCTTCACGTACAAGAAGGAATGGAACAGCGTCCTCCTGAACAACCTGGCCCTCGTCGGCCTGTTCGGCGGACTCACGGCTGCGCTCGGGGTGAAGACGCTGCTCCTCGTCCACATCCCCATCGTTCTCATTTCCGGCATCGCCGGGGTCTGGCTCTTCTACGTGCAGCATCAGTTCGAGGACACCTACTGGGATCGCAATGATTCGTGGACGGTGGAGAAGGCCGCTTTCGCCGGCAGTTCGTACTTCCACCTCCCGACGATCCTCCAGTGGTTCAGCGGCAACATCGGCTTCCACCACATCCACCATCTGGCGCTGAAGGTGCCGAACTACCGCCTCGAGGAGTGCTACAAGTCGAGCCAAAGGCTTCAGCAGGCCCCGACGCTGACCATGCGCACCAGTCTTCGCTGCGCGTCCCTCGGACTGTGGGACGAGACCACCCGACGTCTGGTGCCGTTCACGGCCGCCCGCGGTTAACTCCTTCGGCTAAAGGAGCGCGCTCAGGGACGCCGCGAGTACGGCGGCGTTGCCTTCGTCTTCGTGCTTGAAGAAGATCCAGGCCTCCGACCACGGCTGCTCGCGGATTCTCACGAGCCAGGCCTTGAGATCGGCCTCGGTGTAGTCAGTGCGGCGCAGACGGAAATAGCCCCAGTCGGTGGTGGGAAGGACGGGCGGACCCAGTTCGCCGGTCTTCTCGTCGGTCTCTGAGGCCGCGAGCGTGGCGTGGCGCTCCTTGAGCAGGGCGTAGGTCTCTTCGTCGAACCACGTGGCGTGCCGGAATTCGAAAGCCGGGCGCGTGCCCTCGGGCAGGAGAGTCAGAAAGCGCTCGAGTTTGCCGAGGTCCTTCTTCATCCACGGCGGCAGCTGGAACAGGATGGGGCCGCGTTTACCGCCAAGGCTCTGCGCCGATTTCAGGAAGTACTCGACTTCCGACGCGCAGTCCTCGAGTTTCTTGATGTGCGTGATCTTCTGCGGGGCCTTGAGGACAAAGGCGAAGTGTTCGGGCGTATCCGCTGCCCATTTCTCGAGCAGCTCCGGCTTCGGCATCCGATAGAAGGTGTTGTTGATCTCCACCGTCTCGAAGCGCTCGGCGTAGTACGCGAGCATCCCCTCGTCCTTGAACTTCTCGGGATAGAAGGAACCCTTCCACTCCTTGTACGCAAAGCCGCTGGTGCCGACACGGATGCGCATGGCTTCGTTTATCTCACCCTGGCGCGGGCCGCACGCAATGAGACTCTCACCGCCGCCGGCGCCGTCCCCCCGCGTGCTGCCTTGGCGGCGACCGCTTTGCCGGGATCGAAGAAGTCCTTGATCCGGCCCGCGATCTTCGGGTGGCGGCCCGCGAGGGTGGCGCGGGCGACATCCTGAAGCGGGATCCGAGCACTCACCGCATCCGCCACCATCGAGCCGACCATGCCGTGCGCCTTGCGGAACGGCACACCTTCACGAGCCAGGGCGACCGCGAGCGAAGCCGCCATCATTCCTTCAACCGACGCGGCCTTCTTCATGACCGCCGGGTAGAGGGTGAGCCCACGAACGACTCCCGCGGTCACGGTGAGGGAAGGCAGGACAGCGTCGAGCGCGTCGAAGACCGCCTCCTTATCCTCCTGGAAATCCTTCTGGTAACTCACCGGCACACCGGTGGTGAGGGCCAGAAGCCTCACCACGGCGCCCGTGGTCCGGGCCGCTTTGCCCCGCACGAGTTCCATCGAATCGGGATTCTTCTTCTGAGGCATCAGGCTCGAACCCGTGGTGAAGGCGTCGGGGAGCGTCAGGAAACCGTAAGGCAGCGAGGAGTAGTGGATGAGATCCTCGGCGATGCGGGAGAGATGCGCCTGGATCTGGGCAAGGGCGAAGACGAACTCGGCGGCGAAGTCGCGGTCGGAGATCGCATCGAGAGCGTTCTCGGACACCGCGGCGAAACCAAGGGCGCGGGCGAGGGCTTCGCGGTTTAAGGGAAGGGCGGTTCCGGCTAAAGCACCCGAACCCAGGGGCAGGACGTTGACGCGCTTACGCGTGTCGCCGAGACGCTCGAAGTCACGAACCAGGGCCCACGCATGCGCCCCCGCCCAATGACCGAACGTGATGGGCTCGGCCTCGCGGGTGTGGGTGTAGCCGGGCATGGGCGCCGCGGCGCCTTGCAGTCCACGGACGACGAGGGCCTCCACCAGATCCTTGACCCGCGGACGGAGATCGTCGATGGCGCCGCGGATGAAGAGGCGGAGTGCCGTGACCGACTGCTCATTGCGACTGCGTCCGAGATGACCCTGTCCGGCCAGTGGGCCAATCTCCTCCTCGAGGCGCGTCTCGACGAAGGAGTGAACGTCCTCGACATCGATCGCCGCGTAAGCAGGGTCGGCCTCGTATTTCGCCAGGACCCGGGCGAGGCCCCGGGCGAGTTTCGACGCATCCTTCGTCGAGATCGCCCGACAACGGCCGAGCGCAAGCGCGTAAGCCCGCGAAGCCGCGATCTCCTCGCGGATCAGCCGACGGTCAAAGGGAAACGAGCGATTGAACTCCCAGAAAAAGCCGATCCGGCTCGGCGTCGTAGTTGCCCCCCCACAGTTTGGTCATACCGGAATCCTAGCTGCTCGGCCGCAGGTGCGGCGACTCCGTTTTCGATGCGACGGATTCACTCCGGCGCATCGAGCATCCCAAGGACTCGCCGCATCGAAGGCCGGGGGGGACCGGGGGGGACGGGTTCGTGTCTGTCCCCCCTGGACTCAACTACGTCCTGTAATGCGCATTTATGTCCACGTAGGATTTGGTCAAGTCGCACATCCACATCGACTCCGACGCGTCGCCCGCGTGGAG
>JANNJB010000622.1:0-9122 GCA_031405615.1 Vicinamibacteria bacterium
CGACCCGTCGCGTGGTGCTCGCGGGCGCTGACGCCATCGTCTTCGTGGCCGACTCTCGAAAGTCGATGGCGAAGGAAAACATCGCCGCTTTCGAGAACATGAAGGTGAACCTGCTCGCGAACCGCCTGGTTCCCGAAAAAGTGCCCCTCGTACTTCAGTACAACAAGCGCGACATGCCCGACATCGACACCGAGGCCGAACTCAATCGCCAGTTGAACGCCTGGGGTCGCAAGGCGTTTCCCGGGGTGGCCGCAAACGGCGAGGGTGTCCTCGAGACGTTCGGCGCGGCCGCGCAGGAGATGCTGCAGTCGATCGCGATCAAGTACAACCTGAAGGACAAGGGGCTCGACCCGGCTGCGGTCCCCGAACTCGTGGCCGCCGCGCTCAAGACCCTCGCCGGCAAAGCCGAAGACGTCACCGGCAAGACCGGGCCCAAGGGGCCGGGCAGACCGGGCGCCATTTCGCCCTCGAAGATCACGGTCACCCAGGCGCAGACCGCGGATCAAAACGCCTCGCTGCAAGGCGGCGGCGATGGCGGCGGTCTCGTCATCGAAGAGCTGCTCGGCAAGGCGATCAAGTCGAACGTCGACATGGCCGAGGTTCTCTCGAGCGTGGTTCAGGCTTTGAACAGCGGCCTTTCCGCCATCCTCTCCCACGCGGACCTGGCTCTCCTCTATAAGGAAGACATCAAGCGCAACGCCGCGATCGCCGCCATCAAGCGCGAGGCCGATCTCACTCAGCGCCGGGTGCAGGCGATCTCGACCGGCGGCGCGCTTCCCGCCTCGTCCATGCCCACCGCGGGCCCCGCCACGCGACTCGCCCAGCAGGTGAGCGCGCAACGGCAGGCCGCGGGTTCACCCCTGCCTCCGCCGAAGTCGGTGGCGCCCGCTGCCCCAGCAGGTCCCGGCTCTCCCGCGGTATCGTCTCAGCTCGAGGCCGCGCTCAAGGAAGGTGTCCGACTCGCGCAGAATGGCCTCTCCGCGGCCGGCGGCACCGTCGAGTTCGCCCAGATCGCGGGCGACCTTCCCCTCTGCCCGCCCGCGCACGTTTCGAAACTGGTGAAGGCCGCGGTGGAAGGGGCTGCCGCTCTTGCCCCGTCCGCGAAAATCAGCGTTCGTTCGGAGAAGAAACCGGTTCTTCTCAAGAGCCGCGACGGGTCGGAAACGAAGCGTGACTTCCTGATGCTGATGGTGGCGCAGCCCGCCATGATCCCGATCGAGGAACAGCAGAAAATTCCGACGGGCGCCGGCGCCGGGGCCCTGGGCGAGGCCGGCAAGCTGGTGCGTGAAGTTGGCGGGTTCACCCGCTTCGCTCCCACCTCCGCCGGCGGCACCGAAGCCCGCTTCTTCCTGCCCATGTGAAGTTGGGGGGCCGCAGGCCGCCTCCTGCCTAGGCCGAGACGGCCTTCAGGCCTTCGGCCATCGCCTCTGAGGTGATGTCCCAGTTGTCGCGGTCGAAAACGTTCTTGCCGTCCTTGAAAAAGATGATCTGCGGCGACTCGTGTTCGATGCCGGTCAGGGTGGCCAGATGATCGCTCGCGGGGCGTGCTTCGACCACCTTGATGATGCCGAGCTTCAAATCCTCGCGCGGATCGAGATGGGCCTGAATGTGGACGAACGTCTCCGGCGTCTTGTGGCAGACCCCGGCCTTCAAGATGGCGGACGTCGGGTTCGCTTTGAGAAAACCATCGACCTCGGCAGGCGAGGTTAGAAACGAAGTACGGTCTTTTAGAGGCATGAGAGCAGTGTAGTTCCCTCAGCGTTTCACGGTCTGTGCGGCACGGAACAGTTCCTCGGCCGACGGCAACGTGATGTTGCGGCCCAGCCTTAGACTGCGGCACCATCCCGTTTCAAAGAGGAGCTTCCATGCGTCCAACATCACCCCTCGCTGCTCTGGCCCTGGGTTTGTCCGTTCTCGCCGCCGAGGTCGCGCAGGCTCAGCCGGCCCGGCCCTCCGGCAAGCCTCCCGCCATCGAGGAGAAGACCGCGAGCATGACGAAGCTCGACGGTTTCATTCCAACCTACTGGGATGAGGCCGAAGGGAAGCTCTACCTCGAAATCTCGACCTTCGGGGTCGAGATGCTTCACTACAACGGCTTCGCCGCCGGCCTGGGATCGAACGACATCGGCATCGATCGCGGCGCGCTCGCGGGCTCGCGCATCGTGATGTTCGAGCGCGTGGGTCCGAAGGTGATGCTGGTAGCCCCGAACTACAACTTCCGCGCCACCACCGACAACCCGGCGGAGCGCCAATCGGTCAAAGACGCATTCGCGCGCTCGATCCTTTGGGGCTTTACGGTGGCCGCCGAGTCGTCGGGACGCGTTCTCGTCGACGCCACGCCTTTCCTCGTCCGCGATAACTTGAACCTCGCGCCTCGCCTGCGTCCGGGCACGTATCGCCTCGACGAATCGCGCAGCGCGGTCCACATGGCCGGTACTTACAACTTCCCCAAGAACACCGAGCTTGAAGTCGAACTCACGTACACGCTCCAGCAGCAGGCGGGTCCGCCCCAGGGAGGGGCGGCGCCCGGCCCGGGACAGAATTTCGGCGGAGGCGGCTACTTCGAGGGCGTGCGCGATGTCGCGGCGTCCGGCGAGGCCGCGAGCATCCGCGTGCACCACTCTTTCGTGGAGCTGCCCGACAACGGCTACAAGACTCGCGTCTTCGATCCACGCGCCGGTTACTTCGGGCCCGAGTTCCAGGACCGCTCGGCTTCCCTGACCACCCCTCTCGAGCGTCGCTACATCGGCCGACATCGCCTCGCCAAGGTCGACCCCAAGGCGAAGGTGTCGGATCCGGTGAAGCCGATCATCTACTACCTCGATCCCGGGACGCCGGAGCCCATTCGCACCGCCCTCCTAGACGGCGCGCGTTGGTGGAATCAGGCTTTCGAAGCCGCGGGGTATCGCAACGCATTCCGGGTCGAGATGCGTCCCGAGAACGTGCATCCCCTCGATGCCCGCTACAACGTCATCAACTGGGTCCATCGCTCGACCCGCGGCTGGAGTACGGGCGGCGCGGTCTCGGACCCGCGCACCGGCGAGATCATCAAGGGTGTGGTGACCCTCGGCTCGCTCCGTGTGCGTCAGGACTTCCTGATCGCGGAAGGGCTTCTCGCTCCCTACAAGACGGGCACGGAGGTTTCGAACGAGGCGCGTGAATGGGCGCTCGCCCGCATGCGCCAACTCTCGGCGCACGAAGTCGGACACACCCTCGGCATCGGCCACAACTACTACGACTCGGACGCGGGCCGCATTTCGGTGATGGACTATCCACACCCCCTCGTGACCCTCAAGCCCGACGGTACGTTCGACATCTCGAAGGTCTACGACAACGCGATCGGCGCCTGGGACAAGGTCGCGATCGCCTACGGCTATCAGGACTTCGCGCCCGGGACCGACGAAAGGACGGCGCTCAACGCGATCATCGAGGACAGTCTCAAGAAGGACCTGCGCTACATGAGCAATCAGGACCTTGGCGCGCATCCCCGTGTCGATCAGTGGTCGAACGGAACGGACTCCGGGGGCGAACTCATGCGAATGATGGAAGTCCGTCGTGTGGGCCTGTCCCGGTTCGGTGAAGCGGTCATCCAGAAGGGCGCGCCCATGGCCACCCTCGAGGAAACACTCGTGCCCCTCTACCTTCATCATCGCTACCAGGTCGAAGCCGCGGCCTCCGTCCTCGGCGGTCAGCACTTCACCTACGCGATGCGAGGCGATGGTCGCGTGCCCACCAAGCCCGCCACCGCCGCGGAGCAGAAGCGCGCCCTCGATGCGCTCCTCATGACCCTCAAGCCCTCCGAATTGAAGATCCCGGAAGCCGTGCTCAAGCTGATTCCGCCCCGGCCGTCCGGCTATGGTCCGCACCGCGAGTTGTTCCCGCGCTTCACCGGCATCACCTTCGACGCGATTTCGCCCGCGGTGGTGGCGTCCGATCTCACGTTGTCGTACCTGCTCGACGGGCAACGTGCGGCGCGTTTGGTCGAGCAGAAAATGCTCGACGCGACCCTGCCCGGGTTCGATGACGTGTTGAGCGAGCTTGTGAAATCCACGTTCGGCGCACCGACCAGTTCGCCCTATGAGGCGGAGATCGCACGCGCGGTGGAGCGTGTGGTGGCGGACCGGCTGATGGACACCGCGGCCAACGCGCGCATGCCCCAGGTCCGAGCCCAGGCCCAGGCCGCTCTCACGAACATCGAGAAGATGGGCGGCTCCGAGCCGCACCGCGCCCTTCTCGTGCAAGACCTCCGACGCTTCAACGAGCGCTCGTCGAATGCCGCGTTGGTAACGACGCCCACCGCACCCCCGGGCGCACCCATCGGCGATCCGGGGATGAATCACCTCTGGCGGCTGGTTGAGCCCATCTGCAGCCAGGACCCGGTGCTCTTTCGAGACGATCAGTAGGAGAAACAATGTTCACGTTCCTCGCCCTTCTTATCGCCGCCGCCCCGGCCGCGGCCCTTCTACTCGCGATCTCGCCAAGATCAACTGGATGGAGTTTCGCGAGGTGGTGCCGTCTTCGGTCGATACCGTTCTGCTTCCGCTTGGGACCATGGAAGCGCATGGGGTCACCGCGAACGGCGCCGATATCCTCGCTCCGGTCGCGATCGCCAATGAGCTGGCGGCGCGAGTGAACGCGATGGTGGCCCCGGTGATTCCTTACGGTTTCACCGGAGGCCTCGACGCCTATCCCGGCTCCTTCACGATTCCCGAAGAGGTCTATCGCGCGTACGTGAAAGCGACGCTCCAGGGCCTTGCGAAGAACAAATTCAGGAACATCATCCTCGTGAACGGCCACGGCGGAGGCCAGACCGCGATCTTGAACGCACTTGCTCAGGAAGTCGGCCGGGAGACGAATACGCGGATCCTCGTCATCAACTGGTGGAGCTATTGCTCCGACATCACGGTCGAAGTGTTCGGCGAGGACGGTGGCCATGCCGGCGAGAACGAAAACGCCTTCATGATGGCGATCGATCCCACGATCGTCCACAAGGAGCGGTACTCGAAGGAGATGGCGACCGCGAATCCGCCCGCCGGAACCTGGAGCGCCTATCCGAACCCGTCGTCGATCGGCCTCTACAAGGAAGGCCAGGGCTATCCGAAGTTCGATCTGCCGAAGGCGAAGGTCTATTTTACGAAGGTGGTCGACAAGGTTGGGAAGCTGATCGAAGAAACGATCCGGAAGTGGAACCTCGCGGGACTTTGAGAAATGCGCCCGGTAGTTCGCTCCAAAAACTGAGAGGAAAACGGACCATGCCTGAGAAAGTTCCTTCGCTTCCGCAAAAAGACGACGCCGCCACGGCCGAACGGAGGAAGTACGAACTCTCCCTGGCCCGCACCGCCTACAACTACACCACGAGCTACCTCTACCCGGCCCCACTCTCGGCCCAGGTCCCGAAGAACGAGAAGTTCTCCGTCGCCTACGAGGCGAAGGTGGCGCCGGTTCTCATCGAAGTCGCGGCGAACCTGAAGAAGGTGGTGCTGCGGCTCTTCGAGCGCCAACTGCGCTCGGAACTGCCCCCCGAGCCGATGCCGTGGATGGTGGAGATGAAGGAGGCCATGGAGGAGGCGGAGAAACAGTTCTCCGGCATCTCGGGTCTCAACCCCCTCAAAGATATCGAGGCGATCCGGCGTGTGGTCAGAGCCCTGCACCATGCGCCGCCGCAGCTGAGCGCTGCTTACAAGGAGGTTTCCCAGATTCCTCCTCAGATCGCCCACCTCACGACCTCCGTGACCTCCGCCCTCGACGACATGAAGGACATCGGCATCACCGCGTTCCTGCGCGACACGATGTACGAACTCCTGCGCACCCCCGCCACCGGCGACGAGTATCTGCACGCGAAGACCATCGAGGATTTCAAGGCGCTCTACCCTGATTTCCAGGGCGTGCCCCGCGTGATCACATTGAAGCCCGAGCCGTGGATGAACCTTCGCCCGGGCCAGGAGGTCTGGGAGAGCGAGTGGTACTTCGGCTGGGTGCAGATCGCGGGCTTCAACACCACGAACCTCCAAGGCGTGTTCACGGGCGGGAAAACGCCCGAGATGGCGCTTGACCTCGAGGGCCTGCTGAAGAAGGCGCCCTTCACCGACGCGATGCTGCAAGCGGTTTCCGGCGACGCGGGATTGACGCTCAAACGCGCCGCTGAACTCGGCCGGCTCTACGCCCTCGACATGACCATGCTCGACGGCGTGCCCACCGATCGCCTCCACGGCGATCAGCGCTACGTGACCGCGCCCATCGCACTCTTCTACTGGAATCCGGAAACGAGTCCGGGTTATCCCACCGGCCGCGGCAGCCTGCAGACCGTGGCGATTCAGCTCGGCCAGAAGCACGACCCCGTAAAGACTCCGGTCTTCGTGCCGGATGGCGATCCGGGCAAATGGAAACTCGCGAAGTATTTCGTCATGAACGCGCTCGCGGTTCAGCACGAGACGGTGGCTCACCTCGGCGCCTGCCACCTCGTGACCGAAACCCTCATCGTGGCCACCCACCGTCAGCTTTCAGCCTCGCACCCCATCCAGACCCTGCTCAAGCCTCACTTCCGGTTCACCCTCGAGATCAACGAAGGGGCCAAGCACAGTCTCATCATCCCGGGTGGTGTGGTGGCCTCGGTTCTGTCGCCGAGCATCCAGGGCAGCCTGGGCATGGTGCGCGACGCGCGCGTCGCCTGGCGCTTCGACCAGAACCTGCCGCATCGCCTGTTCGAACTCCGCGGTCTCGACGTCTCGCGCCTGCCCGAGTTCCCATTCCGCGACGACACCCTCCTCCTGTGGGACGCGATCCGCGACTTCGTGGGCGCCTACCTCGCCTTGTACTACACGAGCGATGAGGACGTTCGCCAGGACTCCGAGGTCCAGGCCTGGGTCCACGAGATCACGAGCCCGCAGGCCGCGGCGTTCCAGGGGCTCTCCGGGCTCGCCTTCCTCGAGGGTCCGTCGGGAAAGGTCGCGCGCATCGACAGCCTCGACTACCTCGTCGAGATGGTCTCGCTCATGATCTACACGGCGGGCCCGCAGCACGCGAACGTGAACTACGCGCAGTACCCGATGATGTCGTATCTGCCCGCGGTTTCAGGGACGGCGTACGCAGCACCGCCCACCGCGGCCGCGGTGGCGGATCCGGAGGCCGAATATCTGAAGGTCCTCGCGCCGCTCGACGTCGCGCTCTACCAGCTTTCGTTCGGTTACCTGCTGAGCAGCGTGCAGTACGACACGTTTGGGACGTACAGCGAAAATCCGCGCCGGCCGTACTTCGTGGACGGACCGGCGGAGAAGGCATCGATCGAGTTCCGCATGGCCCTCGCCCGCATCGAGGCGGAGATCCGGAAGAGGAATGAGAAGCGGCCACTCGCGTACGAGAACCAGCTGCCGTCAATGATCCCGAACAGTATCTCGATCTAAGCGGCGGCAAGTCGAACGAACACCGCCGTCATTGCGAGTCGGTCCACGGACTTCGACCGTGCCTGTGGAGAGAAACCCCACGCCGTCATCGCGAGCGAGCGCGCAGCCTGGCCTTGGGCCACCCGACGGTTGGCGGGGAGCGAAGCGATCCTCGGCGCGCTTGGTAGTTGTGGCCCGCCTGGCCCCAAGGGCGAGCGTGCATGCCCTCCAGCGGGACCGCTCCTCACCTCGGGCTTGAGTCACGGGACTTCGGAATCGCTACTCGGCTCGATCGCTTAGTTGAGCGCAGCTTCGCGCCACGATCTTGCGACTCGCGCTCAAAATCCCGCAGGATGGGCATGCACACCCGCCCCCGGGACCAGGCTCCATCCTCGCCCAAAAGGCTCGACTTCAAAAACCCGCTGAAATGGGCCGAATTTGCACGGGTTTCAGCAGGGGTCCAAGGGCTTCGTGCCCAAGGCCAGACTGCGCTTAACCACCTCTGTGGAAGTCGTCGAGCGAGCCACGGGTCTTGCGCATCAGGATCTCGTCGTGGCCGCGCACGATGTAGTCGCGCAGCGCGCCCACCACCTCGAAGCCGAGGCGCTCGTAGAGGCGCCGCGCGTCGGGGTTGAACGACGAGACGCACAGGAAGAAGTTCGGCGACTCGCGGAAGACGCGCTCCTCTACGAACGCCATCAGCCACGATCCGACGCCCCGACCGCGCGCCTCTCTAACCACGCAGATCGGGTAGCCCACGAAGGCGCCCTTCATGTTCAGGATTGCGAAGCCGAGGCGCTCCGTGCCGCCCCACGCCACGTGGACCTCACGTGAGGGGTCGCTCACGATGCGGAGCGAGGCCTCGTAGCCGCGCCGCAAGGTGAGCCACGGCTCGGAGGCTGACATCACCCGGGCGCACCACTCGGCGTCCTCCGGGCCAGCCAGGGGTCGAAGGTGGAGCAACTCGGTCGTCGGCACTGCCGGAATATACGCGCCGTCGAGCGTCGCTTTGGGGTTCGCAATCGGCGACATGATGCTACTGCGGTCTTGACCATAGAGGACCGCCCAGACGTCGTCGACGCCATCGCGTTCGCCCACGGTCGGAATGTCATCCGGACCCGAGGCGCTCGCCGTGGACGCTCTCACTTGCCCCAGATGTCAGGGCCGGATGAGGCTGCTCGCCGTGGTGAAGAACCCCGTGAGCATCACCTGCCATCTGGCCGCGGTGGGCGAGTTGACCGAAGTGCCTGGACGCTCGCCTCCCCGCACCCCTCCCGACTGGAAGAGCCAGGTGCTTAGGCGACAGGCGTTAGGTGACCAGGGCGAAGGCGGGGACGACAGGACAGGCCACGCGGTTGCGTAGGAAGCGGACGGCGAAAATCGCCGGGTTGCACCCTCGTAGGCGATGCTCTATATGCCGACCACCCTCCCCGGCATCTCGGTCACCGAAGCGAGCCGCCTGCCGCAAGTGCAGGACCGGATTCTGAAGTCGTTCCCCGAGGTGGAGCGGGTTTTCGGAAAGGCCGGGCGCGCGGAAACGTCCACGGACCCCGCACCCTTCTCGATGATGGAGACGACGGTGGTCCTCAAGCCGCCTTCGGAATGGAGGTCAAAGGACCGCTGGTATTCGTCGTGGTCGCCGGAATGGCTCAGCGACCTTGTGCGGCGCAGGATCTGGATCACCTTGGCACGCATCAGGTCATTGCTGTTGAGTGCGCCACACAGGTGCCCCGCAGCATCCAG
>JANNJB010000623.1:0-3812 GCA_031405615.1 Vicinamibacteria bacterium
CGCACGCGGACCGATAACGCGCTAGCGTCTTCTTCCGCAGGACCCGCGGAGGAAGAAAATCTCAATTCCCAACCCTCAATCCCAAGGAATTCTAAGATCCAAATGCAATACAGGCTCAACTTACCAGCTTGGGATTGGGGATTGGGGATTGGGGATTGGGGCTTGGGGATTTGGAATTTTGAATTTGGAATTTCCTATTGGCCGCAGGCCAATAGGAATTATGGCGTGAGTAAGGAAGGATCGTCCGGTAGCCTTTCCGTAAAACCATGCTTCTCCATTTTTTCATATTTGGCCAGATGATCCAGGTGGGTCTTGCTTGGATCGAGCGCAGACGCCGCAGGATGGTTTCGATGTCCTGTCGCGCCTCCTGCCGCCGTCCCTCCTTGGTCTTCGAGTAGATCAAGACGTTCCGCGCGTCGGGGAAGATCGCCTGCACCGTGCGGATCGGCATGGAGATCACGCTGTCCTGCCGGTTCTCTCCGAAGACCCCTCCGGGACGGGGCGCCAGGGCGCCGATCACAGTGAACGCGACGCCGGCCACCCGGATTTCCTTTCCCAGGGCACTCAAGCCCGGGAAAAGAGAGGCCCTCACGCTGGCGCCGAGAACTGCGACCCGCGCGCCCGTATCCTCCTCGATCTGCGTGAAGACCCGCCCCTCGGCGAGCGGAGCTTCGATCACCCGGAAGGTCCGCGCGGCCGAGCCCTCGGCGAAACAACTGTCGTTCTCGATCCGGCCCGCACTCGCGACCAGAGCCCGGCCGTTCACGATTCCCGGGACGATGAGTTGCACGCCCACCTCCTCGACGTTGGGCGAGAGCCGGCTGATCACATCCGCGAAGCCGAGTTCGAGGGGCTTGCGGTTCGCCTCGCGGTCGCTAGGAGGGGAGTAGGGATCCTGGGAGAGGTGAAAGGCGATGAGATTGGAGGAGCCAAGGCCTTGGAACAGCGCGGCCACCTGCGTCTTCGCGTTCGCGAGAACCGAGGTGATCAGAACCACGGTCACGATACCGATGACGATGCCCGTGATGGCGAGAAACGATCGCATGCCGTTGGCGAGAATCGAATCGACGGCGAAGCCGAGCGCCATCCGGTCGGTGGGACCGAATGAGGAGGACCGGCTTCGCTGCGGCGTCGCCATCAGTCGGACCGAAGAGAAGTGAGAACGTCGATGCGGACCGCGCGGGCCGCGGGAAAAGCTCCGGAAAGAAGACCGGCGGCGATGGCCATCACCAGGCTCCGAATCAGGGTGGCGGGAGCGAGGGCGAGAGGAATACCGAGGAGCGAGGATGCGATGGCCGCGAGCAGGGCCACAAAAGCGAGTCCAGCGATAGCACCCACGACGCTCACGATCACAGACTCCGCGAGGACCTCCCCGCCGATGTTCGCCTTCCGCGCTCCCACCGCCCGCCGGATCCCGATCTCGCGCGTGCGCTGGGCGACCGACACGAGGGTGGTGTTCGTGACCACGACGAATGCGGCGAGGAGCGACATGATCGCGATGGGCAAAGAAGCCGCGCTGAGCGAGCGCCCCAGGGTGAAGACGAAGTTCCGCGCGGCATCCGGAGTCACGACGTCGAAATTGTCCACCTGGCCGGGATAGAGCTTGCGCTTCGCGCGCATGCTCGCGCGCGCCCGGTCTTCGGCGGGGACGGTGTCGCCGGGGACGAGCGACTTGGCGAACAACTGCTGGCTCGTGGCGGGGCCGAACGTCCTCTCGAACGCGCTGAGCGGCACGAAGACATAGCGGTCCTGGCTCTGCCCGCCGAACTGCCCCATCGCCTCCTGAACGCCGATCACGCGAAAGGCCCGGCCGGCGATGCGCAGGGTTTCGCCGATCGCCCGACCGTTCGGGAAACAGGCGGCGCGAATCTCTTCGCCGATGACCGCGACCGTCTCCCCCCGAACCGACTCGTCGTCGCTGAAGAAGCGCCCCTGAGCGAGCGCCATCTCCTGGATCCTCGTCAGCGCAGGAGTGGTTCCGGTGATCGGCACGGACTCCAGTTTTCCGAAGACGGAGGTGACGTCGACGATTCGCTGCGCGGACGGCGCGTAGATCACGAGATCGCCGCCATAGTCATCGAGGAAGCGGGCGTCCGACCGGGAGATGGGGAGGTTCCGCTCGAGTTTCAGCGCCAGCTCACGCCGGCCAAGCCGTCCCCGCGGGCCCACCCTCGACACCGTGAACACGTCGCTTCCGATGGAGCGCGCGGCGGTGCGGGCCGCGAACGACTCCAGTACCTCGAGACCGGTGGAGATTCCGGCGAGAGCGATCACCGCGGCGGCCATGGCCAGGGCGCCAAGGGCCGAGCGCAGCCGGTACTCTCGGATCACCGAGAGCGCCTGGGAGAAAGACTCCGCGATCATCATTTTGTATAGTTTAGATGTTGCGGAAAATTATCTTCGTTGTCGTCATTCTGGGCGTCGCCGGTTTCGTTTTCATGTCGAGGCGACCGCGAGGCGTTGAGGTGGAGACGACGACCGTGACGAAGCGCGAGTCGTTCCGTTCTTACGTCACCGCGTCCGGCGAAATCGTGGCCAAGCGGTACGCCGACATCGGCGCGTCGGTGATGGGCCGGGTCCTCAGCCTCAACGTGAAGGAGGGCGACCGGGTGCGCACCGGCCAGGTCCTGGCAAGGCTCGACCCGGTTCGCGCGAGTTCAGAGGTGGAGGCGGCGCAGTCGGGGGCTCGGGCGCTCGGCGACGACCTCAAGGCCGCCGACGCGCGTCTCGTGGAGGCGAGGCTCACCGCCGATCGAAACCTGTCGCTTGTCGAGCAGGGCCTCTTGCCGAAAGCTCAGGGGGACTCCTCGCAGGCCGCCCTCGACGCGGCCAAAGCCCAACTCGCCGCGATCCGCAGCCGGATCGATCAGGCGAACGCGCAGCTTCGAGGCGCGCGCGACACCCTTTCGAAAACTTCCGTGGTGGCCCCGATGGACGGCATCGTGACCCGTCTCCAGGTCCGGGAAGGCGAGATGGTGGTGATCGGCATCCAGAATCAACCCGGCACCACCCTGATGCGGCTCGTCGGCGACACCGGCCTCAACGCCGAGTTGAAGGTGGCCGAGGCCGACGCGTTACGCCTTCAGGTGGGGCAGAAGGCGCGGGTCACCCTCGATGCGCTTCAGGGCCGCGAGTTCGCGGGCGTGGTGTCGGAGATCGGCGCGTCTTCCCTTCCCCCGGTCTCGCTTCAGGCCGCTTCCGCGCGCGAGTTCCGCGTGGTGATCTCGCTCGAGGAAACAGGCGGAGTCCTGCGCCCGGGCATTTCCTGCGACGCGGAGATTCTCGCCGACGAGAAAACCGGCGTTCTCGCTCTTCCGCTGCAGGCGGTGGTGACGCGGGATGTAGGCGAGCGAGAGGAGACGGGCGTATACCTCCTCAGCGAGGGCAAGGCGGTCTTCAACAAGGTGACGCTCGGTCTCATCTCCGGCCTTGACGTCGAAGTCACGGGCGTAGCCGAAGGCGCCGAGGTGGTCCTCGGTCCACTCGCCACCCTGCGGACACTGAAGGACGGCGACGAACTCCGCAAAGCCCGCTGACCCCCCGTACCCAGCCCACCACAATGGGAGGCGCTACCAAGCTAGGAGCTACCCAAGTCACCCTCGCGCTCGCCCTCCAACCGTCATCGCGAGTCGGCTCACGGACTTCGTGCCCCAAGGGCAGGCTTCGCGCTCCGTGACGTTTGGGAGAAACCCCACGACGTCATCGCGAGGAGCCCGACGAGAGGCAGGCGACGAAGCGATCCTCGGCACGCTTGGTAGTGGTGGCCCGCGGGGCCGAACGCTGATGTGGGCTCGCCCCGTCGGGGAGCGCGC
>JANNJB010000624.1:0-3320 GCA_031405615.1 Vicinamibacteria bacterium
GGCTGGCCAAGTATCCGTACATCCGCGAGAGCCGCCGCATCAAGGCCGAGGTCACCGTGACGGAACTGCACGTGGGCGCCGACGCGCGGAAAACGGCCGCCGGAAGCTCCACCGCGGCGCCCATTGCGGAAAACTTCGCGATCGTGGCGTCTAAGGCCTTGCGGTTCTCTGCGGTGAAAGGCATTTGGGCGCGCTATCTCTCTACCACTCGAAGGCGCCCGACTTCCACGCGTAGGCGAAGCCCGAACCGAGCAGGCCCATGAACACCATCATCTCGATGAAACCGAACATTCCGAGTTCCTTGAACACGAGCGCCCACGGATAAAGGAATGCCGCGTCCACGTCGAAGAGGATGAACAACATCGCAACGAGGTAGAACTTGATCGGGAAACGTTCGGAGAGCTTCGAAACCGAAGGGACACCGCACTCGTACACCGCGTTCTTTTCCGGATTCGGCCGCGGACGACCCAGCAGGTAGGACAGGATGACGTTGAAAAGCGCGAAGCCAGTCGCGGCCAGGAACAGCAGGACGACCGGGAAGTAAGCCGGCAGGCCGGGGGCGGCTTCGGTGGGCATCATCGATGTATGGGGCGTGTTGGATTCTTGCGCGGAGGGTGACGACGAAACCCGGCGGACTATAAGTGGACCGCGATGAGACGTCAAGGATCGCCGCCCGGAACTGCGCGGATCAGAATCCGCGATTGGTGGCATCCCGGGCGGCCGGCGCGCCCAGATATAGCGTTCACCCACCCCTGCCGAGCCGTCGTGGCGAGGAGGTCACGGATGGGCTTCCGACGAAGCCATCTCCGCCTGGTGCGTGGGGGCGACTGATCACGCCACCGGGATCAGCAGGGTCCGTGACGATCAGTTCGACGAAGTGAACCGGCAGCCGTTCGCCATGGGCTACATTTCATCCCAGGGAATCGCCATGACCCGCTCCGAAAGTTGCTGGCGTCGAGGCGTTCGGCAGACCAGCAGGCCGCGTTGCGCCCGCTCGGGATATGCATCCAGGAACGTCTCGAGATGCCGCGCGTCTTCGGAACGCGGGTTCTCCGTCCACTTGACCTCGATGGGCAGGTCCTCCTTCTTCCCCTCCCAGACAAAGTCAACCTCGGCGCCGGTCACCGTGCGCCAGAAGGTCACGCGATCTCCCTGGCCCAGGGTCATGGCCCGGGTGACGAGTTCGGAGCCCACCCACTGCTGCAGCAACTCCCCGCCCGTGGCCCCGTACGACCCGGGGTCGAGCGAGGCATCCGCGGCGGCGTTGCGCACACCGAGATCGAAGAAGAGGAACTTCGGCGTTGTGAGTAGCCGCTTGCGACCTGCCCGCCCATAGGCGGGGACGCGATAGCCCACGAAGGTGTCCGCCAGAACATCGTAGTAGTTCCGAAGTGTCGCGAGGCCGATCCCGGCTTCCTGCGAAAGGCGGGTGAGATTGATGGGATGGCCCGACTCCAAAGCGGCCAGCCGAACAAACAAGGAGAAGGGACCGAGGTCACGGACGACTGCCTCTCGCCGGATCTCTTCCTCGAGGTAGTTTTCAACGTAGGCCCGGAGCGTCTCACGCGCCGCGGCCTGGGTTTCAAGACGCACACCAGGGAGCGAGCCCAAGGTCAGCTGACGAGCGAGACTCTGCGGCGGAAACCCCTTCGCCCCCTCGGCGGGCGCCTTCCGACCCATCCAATCGAAGGCCGACTCCCGGCTGGTTTCCAGAAGGGTCACCGGACCAAGGCGAAACACGTGCGACCGCCCGGGTAGCAGGTTGGCAGAATCGGTGCGCAGCTTTCTCGCGGAACTGCCGGTCAGGAAGAACTCGAACCTCTTTCGGTCCTGGTCATACAGGCTCTGAACCTCATCCAGGAGCGGGGGCACCTTCTGGATCTCATCGAGCACCACGCTCCGGACCTTCGCGGGAAGAGCCTTGAGTTCCCGGGCCAGGCGAGCCGGATCGGCCTCGTAGAGCCTGCGTTCCGAAGGAGCGCCGAGATCGATGCGATGAATGCCCGGGATGCCGTGCTCAAGCAGCATGGTCTTCCCGGTCTGGCGAGGGCCGAACAGCAGGCGAACCTTGCCACGCGAAGCACGGGCCTCGAGCCGCTCGCTCAGCAGGCGTGGAAAGTACATGTCGCTACATATTCTACCGGATAATCTACAAGTAGGTACCTGATTCTATCGGCGCCCCGGCTTCCTTTGGTGCGGGACCGAACACAGGACCCGATTTTGGCGGACTACAATCCTCTCGCGGAGCCGTGGGACTTCCCCCGGTGAGCCGCGATGTCGCCTTTCGTCCATCAGGAGAATCCCATGAATTCAGTCGCCCGTGTCACCGAGATCACCGCCCGTTCCGCCAAGAGCTTCGAGGATGCCCTGCAGGTGGGAATCAATCGAGCCACCAAGACCCTCCGAGGCGTCACCTCGGCCTGGATCAAGGAGCAGAAGGTCGAGATCAAGAAGGGAAAGATCATCTCGTACCAGGTGAACATGCTCATCACGTTTGTCATTGACTAAGACTCTGGGCGGGGCGGTCTGCGCCGCTCTGCTGGTCCTGGTTGCTGCGCCCGCCGGGGCCGCTGGCTTCTGGAAGCCATTCCTCGCGGGTGGCCTTTCGGGCCTGGCGGTTCACGAAGCCTCGCATCTGGCCCTCGACCTCGCCTTCGATGCGAAACCGCGGCTCAAGGGAGTGAGTTTCGGCCCGCTCCCGTTCTTCGCGATCACGCATCGATCCGACGTGGCGCGGGGTCGCGAGGCGCTCATCTCCGGCGCGGGTTTCTTCTCGCAGCACGTGACGTCCGAGATCATCCTCTCGCGGCGTGCTCCGGGCGACGCCCTTTCGAGCTACGAGAAGGGCGTTCTCACCTTCCACGTCGCCACATCGGTCGCGTACGCGGGGGCCGCGTTCGCGCGCCACGGTCCGTTCGAACGCGATACCCGCGGTCTCGCCGACGCCACCGACACCGATGAACGACTGATCGGGGCACTCGTCCTCGCACCCGCCGCGTTCGACACGTGGCGGTATCTGAGACCACACTCGAAAGCGGCGAGATGGGGCTCGCGCGTCGCGAAGGTGGGGTTTCTTAGCGTAATCGCGTTCAAACGCTGAGCGCGTCGTCGCGGTCGGGAACGGACTGTCGCGCTAGCAGTCCGTGGTGAAAGTCTGCCGCAGCCCCGAGACGAGCGAGGCGCCCGCCTGGCGATGAGCCGAAAGGCACGAATATCGAGCATATTCGGGCTCTTGAGTCAGGTCGGTGCTGGCGCGCAGCATGCGGGCCAGGAACACCATCGTCAAAGACTTGCCCGAGCCCTGCGTGTGCCACACCACA
>JANNJB010000625.1:0-5050 GCA_031405615.1 Vicinamibacteria bacterium
GGGGGGGGGGGGGGGGGGGGGCGGAGGGGGGGCGCGGGGCCGGGGGGCGCGCCCCCCCCCCCCACAAACAACAAAAACACCCACCCCACACGCACAGGCGCGAAAGCGTCACCCGGCAAGGCGACCCGCAGACCCGGGCCATGGTGGAAACCGTGGTAGAAGACCGCGGCTTCGACCGCGTCTCCCATGCCGAGATCGTGGCGGTGGCGAAACGTTCGGGGGCGATCGCCCGCGCCGAAGCCATGGCGGTCCGGCAGGCCGAGGCGGCCCGCGCGGCGCTTTCGGTTTTCGCTCCCTCGCCCGAACGAACCGCGCTTTTGACCCTGCCCGACTTCATCCTCGCGCGCGACCACTGATCCCCGTCCAGGCGAAGGTCATGGCCGCGGCAAAGAAACAAACGGGGCGATCGTCGACGTGGCTCGCTGTTCTCACGGTGGCGCTGGGCCTGCCCCTTCTCGCCGCCCCTTCGGTGATCCGCGGCCTCGCCGCCGATGCCTGGGTCAGCCACTACGCTGCCCTTGACGAACTCCCTCGGCCCCTTAAGGCCACGGCCCGCGCCGTGGTCGACAAGGCGGAAACCGCCATGCAGAACCTCGCGCCCCTCCCCCAGGCTTCATCGGCCGCGGTCCGCGCGCTCGAGATCGGCCAGCGCACCGAACACCAGGACCGCGATATCGAAGCGGCCCTCGTGATCTACCGCGGCGTCCGGGAGGCCAGCGCCCGCCTGCGCGAGAGGCCGCTTTCGGGAGCCGGCTTCGCGGTGATCGAAGCGCGCGCCCAGGCCCTCGCCGACGCCGCGCAAAAAGCGACGGAACGATGAGCCCCGCGGGCGCAAAGGAACCCGCGACCCGGGCCGAGCAGCTCCGCGCGGCGATACGCAGGCACGAGCATCTTTACTACGTCCTTTCCACACCGGAGATCACCGATCAGGAGTTCGACGCGCTCGACCGGGAACTCAAGGATCTCGAAGGCGCGCACCCCGAACTCATCACACCCGATTCCCCGACCCAGCGCGTGGGCGGGGCGCCGCTTTCCGAGTTCCCGTCGGTTACCCACAAGGAACCGATGCTGAGCCTCGAGAACACGTACAGCGAAGAAGAGGTGCGCGAGTTCGAAGTGCGGGTCCGGCGCCAGCTCGGCGAGACGCCCCTCTCGTACGTGGCCGAGCCCAAGATCGACGGACTGTCGCTTTCCGTGACGTACGAGAACGGCGTCCTGTCGCGCGCGGTCACGCGGGGCGACGGGAAGATCGGCGACGACGTCACCAAAAACGCCCGCACCATCCGCTCGCTGCCCCTGACCCTCACCGGGGCCCGCTCCGGGCTCGCGGTTCCCGAACTCCTCGAAGTCCGCGGGGAGGTTTACCTGCCCCGGTCGGTCTTCGCTCGCCTCAACGACGAGCGCACGAGAAACGGCGAAGAGCCTTTCGTCAATCCGCGGAACGCCGCTTCGGGGGCGATGAAGCAGCTCGACCCGCGTCAGGTGGCCGAGCGCGGCCTCGAGCTGTTTCTTTATTCGATCGCGCGGGTTTCGGGATCGGAACCGAAGACCCACTCCTCGGCCCTGGCCCTCCTGCGCGACCTTGGCCTGCGGACGAACCCGGAAATCCGGGCCTGCGCCACGATCGACGAGGCCCTGGCGCGGTGCTCCGAACTCAAGACCCTGCGCGACTCCCTCGACTACGGCATCGATGGCGTGGTGATCAAGATCGACTCCTTGTCCCTGCAGCGTGAACTCGGATCGACGTCCAAGTTCCCCCGGTGGGCGATCGCGTACAAGTTCCCGGCCGAACGCGCCACCACGCGCCTCCTGAACATCGATGTCCAGGTCGGGCGCACGGGCAAACTGACCCCGGTGGCGCACCTCGAACCGGTGTTCGTCGCGGGAACCACGGTGGCCCGCGCGACCCTCCACAATGCCGACGAGATCGCGCGCAAGGACATCCGCGTGGGCGATCTGGTGGTGGTCGAGCGCGGCGGCGAGGTCATCCCGAAGATCGTCGAGGTCGTCCTCACCGAAAGACCCCAAGACGCCGCCCCGTTTGCGATGCCGCAGGCCTGTCCGGTATGTGGAACGCACGTCGCCGCGATCGCGGGTGAAGTCGACCTGCGCTGCCCGAACGCGAGTTGCAAGGCGCAGATCGAGGAGCGGGTCAAGCACTACGCGCGGCGGCAGGCCATGGACATCGAAGGCCTCGGCGACAAGCTCGTGGCGGTTCTCGTCGAGACCGGCGCGGTGAAGAACATCGCCGACCTCTACCGCCTTGAAGCGGGGTCGCTGGCCCAGCTCGAACGCATGGGAGAAAAGTCCGCCAGAAACCTCGTCGCCTCCATCGACAAGAGTCGCGCCGCCGGTCTCCAGCGGCTGCTCTTCGGTCTTGGCATCCGCTTCGTCGGCGAACGGGCGGCCGAGCTTCTTTCGCGACGCTTCGGGTCGATGGGCGCGCTGGCCACGGCGACGCCCGAGGAGATCGACGCGGTGCCGGAGATCGGCGAGGCGGTGGTGGCTTCCCTGCGCGAATGGTTCGAAGCGGAGCAGAACCAGGATCTCCTCAAAAGGCTCGAGAAGGCGGGCGTGTCCCTTGCCGCGATCTCGAGAGGCCCCGAACAGCCACGGACGCTCGAGGGCATCCAGGTCGTCCTCACCGGCGTGCTCGCCACGATGGACCGCAACGAAGCCAAGCGCCTCATCGAAGGCCGGGGCGGGCGCGTCACTTCGAGCGTCTCGTCGAAGACGGACTACATCGTGGCCGGCGACGACGCGGGATCGAAGCTCGAAAAGGGAAGGGCCCTCGGAATCAAGATCCTCGACGAAGCGGGTCTGGTGGCGCTCCTGAGTGAGAATCAGCCGCCCTCCTAAGCAGCCCATCATGAAACTCTCCCCCGTTCGTCCGAGGATTCTCGTCGTCGATGACGAGGACGCCATCCGCCGCTCCCTCACGATGATGTTCGAATTCGAGGGCTTCGATTGCGAGACCGCGGCGTCGGGCCCCGAAGCCGTGCAGGTGATCGAACGCGCCGAGATCGACCTCGTGATCCTGGACGTGAAGATGGCCGGTCTCGACGGCCTCGAAACCCTCCGCCTGCTGCGCGAGCGCGCGAAAGACGTGCCGGTCATCATGTTGTCGGGCCACGGGACGGTGAAGACCGCGGTCGAGGCCACGCGCCTCGGGGCCTTCGACTTCCTGGAAAAGCCGCCCGAGACGGAAAAACTTCTCGTGGCCGCGCGGAACGCGCTCGAAAAGCGTCGGCTGGTCATCGAGAACCGGAGGCTTCGCCTCGAGACGAACGGTCCGAGCGACCTCGTGGGAAACAGCGCCGCCCTGCATCAGGTGTTCGCGCGGATCCGCAAGGCGGCTCCCACCAACGCTACCGTGCTCATCCGCGGCGAGAGCGGGGTCGGCAAGGAACTGGTGGCCCGCGAGGTTCACCGCCTCTCTTCGCGCGCGGACGAGTCGTACGTCTCCGTCAACTGCGCGGCGATTCCCGAAGAGCTCATCGAGAGCGAACTCTTCGGCCACGAGAAGGGCTCCTTCACCGGCGCCACGGAGCGGCAGATCGGCAAATTCGAGATGGCGCACAAGGGCACGATCTTCCTCGATGAGATCGGCGACATGAGCGCCCGCGCCCAGGCCAAGGTGCTCCGCGTCCTGCAGGAAGGCGAGGTCGAGCGCATCGGCTCTCAGAAGACCATCAAGGTGGACGTGCGCGTGATCGCCGCGACCAACAAGAACCTCGAGGATGCGATCACCAACGGCTCGTTTCGTGAGGACCTCTTCTTCCGGCTTTCCGTCATCGACATCGAAGTCCCGCCCCTGCGAAACCGGCTCGAAGACGTTCCCGCGATCGCCGCCCACTTCGTGGCCCGATCCGCCGCCCAGCACGGGATCTCCGTCAAGCGCATCTCTCAAGAGTTCGCCGCGGCCCTGCAGCGGCGCGACTGGCGGGGCAACGTCCGCGAGCTGAGGAACGTGATCGACCGGCTGATGATCCTGGTCGAGGACGACACCCTGCGCGCCGAGCATCTCGAGGGCGTGCCGCAGCCGCGTTCCTTTTCCGCGCCGGCGGGGGCTCCCGCCTCCGCACCCGCGGCAGCAGCGCCTGCGCCGACTCCCGCCCCGACCGACACCGGAAGCACCCTCCTGCCCCAGGGCTCGCTGCGCGAGTTCAAGGAAGGCTCCGAGCGGGCCTTCATCGTGACGAAGCTGCGGGAGAACGGCTGGAACATCTCCGCCACCGCCCAGGCCATCGACACGCCGCGCTCGAATCTGTACAAGAAACTCGAGCAGTACGGCATCACCGAAGAGATGGACGGCTTGACCTCGACGGCCCCGGGCGCATAGCGTCGCTCTCGTTCGGCGGAGTTGGCTGGACGATCGCTTCGAACAACGTATTCGTCGGAGAGGAAAGTCCGGACTCCACGGCGGTCTTAAGTGACCGCAAGGGCTGTGTGCTGGTTAACGGCCAGCGGGGGCGACCTCAGGGACAGTGCCACAGAAAGAGATACCGCCGCGACTCATTGGGCGGCCACGACCGTGAGCAGAGGGCGCGCAGGCTTGATCAGTTAAAGCTCGATGTGGTCGTCTGCAACAAGCAGCTCGAAATAATCGCCGTGGCAGTGTTCAGCCAGGATGAAACACAAGAGCCGGCGCTGCTGGACAGTGCGCGCTTTATCGAGGAGTGCCTGGGCTCAGCGGGCATACGCGTGATCCGCATCGATCGTACGGCGCTGCCGCGCCATCACCGGGTGCGGGCCCTGGTTTACGGGCGGGCTTGAAACGCGTGGTCGAAACAAACGCGCGCAGAGTCGTGGAACCTGGCACCGCTAAGCTGGCCAAATGGCGGGCAACCGGCCCGCTTCGCCTTGTATGTCAGGCGGCGGCTACGTCAGCGGGTTTGATGAAAGGAATGCTTGTCACGCCGGCTGGTGCCGCCGCCGCGTGTTGCAATTCGGTAAACCACGCCGGCGGGGTCGCACGGACGCAGACCTTGTCTTCAGCTATGGTTTTGCTCAGGAGCTTGACGCAAGCATAAACCGCGCTGATATGGGG
>JANNJB010000626.1:0-2574 GCA_031405615.1 Vicinamibacteria bacterium
CGCATGCGCGCGGTCGAGGCCACGCTCTTTCCGGAGACCAGCGCATCGACCAGACGAGAGATGACGACGTCGGCCTCTTCGATACCGGTGGCGGCGAGGTTCACCACGTGCGCGGCCGAACCATCGCGTGCCGTCTCTTCGAGGGACATCGGTATCTTGTTGCCTAGCCGTCCCGCCCGCAGGACGAATCTGCGATCCGCGACGCCGCGCTCGCGAAGGGCCGCTTCGGTGAGCTGCTGAAGCGTGCGGACCACCTCAGCGTCGAAGCCTGCCGAGGCTTCCACCCGGACGACCTCCTGCGCGGACGCGATCGTCGACGCCGAGGAGATGAATGCGGTGATCGCCGCGATTTGAATGAATGTCTTCATGTCCTTACCCTCTTCCTCCGCGAACCCGCGACGGGCGACATGCCCGTCCGTGTTCGCAGGAGGGAGGATGCGGTCACGAGGCGCCTCAGCCCTGGCTCTGGTGTGACAGTTCAGGCGGCGTCACCCCCGCGGCTCGCTACACGTGCTGATCGACGAGAACCGGGTTTCCGTCCGGATCCGCCCTCAGACGCGAAATCGCTCGGTCAGTTCTTGAGCCGAATGTCCTGCGTGCACCGCAGCACACCCTGGGCGTCGCGCGTGAGGGAGCGGATCGAGAAACCGCTGTCCTCTCTGGCCGCATCGGCTCGGATACGCTCATTCACGAGCGGGTCGTCCTCGAAGACAATCTCGAAGATCCTCTCGCGGTAGCCGGGCGCGTTCACGACGTAGTGAATATGCGCGGGACTCCGTGTGTCGGGATAGGAGCCGGGCTTGATGGTGCTGTATTCGTATCGCCCTTCTGAGTCCGAACGCAGATTGGCGCGCAGGCGCGGGGTTCGGCTGTCGCTGACCGGCTTTGAGTAGATCCCGTCCTTGTCGGTCTGATAGACGTAGAGCGAGGCGTCGGCGACCGGCGTCTTCCCATCCGGCCCGAACACACGCCCAAACACGATGAGTCGCTCGCCCGGCTCATCCGCGGCCGCCAGACTGATCCTTGGCGGCGTGCGGCTCCCGGCAACCCCTGAGCCCTGCGCCTGGGTCACAAGCGCAACCAACAAAAGAACTGAGATCACGTTCATATTGATTCCTCTTCGCGCGAACCTCAGCAGTGGCCTGAGGTCACGGGTCGTCATTGTTCAAACTTCGTGCCACGCGCGGACCACGGCCTGGTGCAGGAATCAGGCTCTTTGGGCCCACCGGACGTCCGCGTTTGGGACCCGCATTCCCGCAACCGAACACAAATCGGCCCGCGGCCGCCGCCCTCCGGGAGTAGAGTTCGCGACAACTCAATTCGCGGAGGCGGCATCGATGGACAGGAAACTCCCGGCCCCAACCAAATCGAAACCTGCTGGCAAGGCCGCGCCGACGCGCATGTCCCTGGCCGAAGTGATGTTGGCGCTCGAGAAAGCCGGGACGGCCCAGGCGCGCAAGACCTACGCCCGGCACGGGGCGACCGGACCCATGTTCGGCGTCAGCTTCGCCGACCTGAAGACGCTGGTGAAACGGATCAAGGTGGATCAGGAACTGGCGTTGGCGCTGTGGAGCACCGGGAACCTCGACGCTCGCACCCTCGCGGTCAAGATCGCCGATCCGCGGCTGATGTCTGCCAAGGACCTCGATCGCTGGGCCTCAGAAATGACCATGCGCGGGTGCAACGCCTATGTGGCCCACCTGGCCGTCGAAGGGGGTCAGGGCGCTTCCCGCGCCGACGCCTGGCTCAAGTCCAAAGCCGAGGCCCTCCGCAACAGCGGATGGGTGCTTGTGGGCGCCCTCGCCATGCGCGACGACACGCTCTCACGCGACTGGTTCGCCCCTCACCTCGCGACCATCCAGAAGACCATTCACCAGGCGCCAAACCACGAACGCGAGGCCATGAACGGCGCGGTCATCTCGATCGGGTGCCGGGACGCCGCGATGCGCAAGGCGGCGCTCGCGGCCGCCAAACAGATCGGCCCGGTGACCATCGATCACGGCGACACCGACTGCAAGACCCCCGACGCCACGGTCTACATCGAGAAGGCATGGGCGAACGCCGTCGAGAAAGGCTTCGAGAGTCCGGCGGCCCAGGAGCGAAACCGCGAGTCGATGCGCACCCGCTGCTGAGGCGGTCCATCCGGTCTCTCCCCGGATCATCGCCTGACTCGATGGGGATAAGCTCCAGCCCATGCTCCTTCCCGCCATCGGACTCCTCCTGGCCCTGACCCAGGCCCCGACCCCCGAGATCGCGCTCATGCAGTCGACCGCGGATACGCGTGCTTTCGATCTGCAGGGCCATCGCGGCGGTCGCGGCCTGTGGCCCGAGAACACGCTCCCGGGTTTCGCTGGCGCTTTGACGCTTGGGGTCGACACTCTCGAACTCGACTGCGCGGTCACCAAGGACGGTGTCGTTGTCCTGAGCCACGACCCGTTGCTCAATCCCGAGATCACGCGCGACGCAAGGGGCAAGTTCATCGAGACGCACGGACCGTCGTTTCACTCGCTCACCTATGCGGAGCTTCAGAAGTACGACGTCGGACGGATCAAGCCCGGGACTCCGTATGCGGCC